>JBDTRQ010000335.1:0-12317 GCA_039931535.1 Ignavibacteriota bacterium | reverse complement strand
TGTTGAAGATCTTGCAAATGCAATTATTTTTATGATGGAAAACATTGATGCAAATGAAATTTATGAAAATGGAATTACACATTTAAATGTTGGATCAGGAAAAGATATTACAATCTCTGATCTTGCAAAACTTGTTGGAGAGATTACAGAATTTAATGGTAAAATAATTTATGATTCCTCTAAACCAGATGGCACTCCAAGAAAATTAATGGATGTTAGCCGATTGAACAAACTTGGTTGGGAATATAAAACCGAATTGAGAGAAGGAATTATTAAAGCATATAATTGGTTTCTTACTTGAATTAAAAATTAAAAGAGAAAAATGGACCAGGGACTTGGCGAGAGACTATTTAATTTTGCAGTAGAAGCAATAAAACTTCTTAGATCATTACAAAAACTTCCTGAAATGCAAGTAATAAGATATCAATTAGCTAAATCGTCAACATCTTCCGGTGCAAATTATGAGGAAGCTCAAGCAGCCTCATCAAGAGCAGATTTTGCAAATAAGATGAAAATATCTTTAAGAGAGATGAGGGAATCAAACTATTGGCTAAGGATTTGCAAAAAATCAGATTTTGGTGATCTGGTTTTATGTGAAAATTTATTAAAAGAATCATTGGAACTAAAAAATATTTTGGGCTCAATCTGCAGCAAACTTTAATTTATTTTTAATTTATCATTTATAATTTTTAATTAGGATTTATGAAAGCACTTATAACCGGCATAACCGGACAAGATGGAAGTTACTTAACTGAGATTCTTTTAGAAAAAGGATATGAAGTTCACGGAATAATTAGAAGAAGCAGTTCTTTTAACACCGGCAGGATTGATCATCTATATGAAAATCCGGAAATACTAAACAAGAAATTATTTCTTCATTATGGCGACCTTGTTGATACAAGTAACTTAAATCGATTGTTGGAAAAAATTCAGCCTGATGAGATATATAATCTTGCAGCACAAAGCCACGTTAAAGTTTCATTTGAAATTCCCGATTACACAGCACAGGTTGATGCACTTGGAACACTGAGATTTTTAGATGCAATCCGAGAAGTTGGATTGAGAAAGGTAAAATTCTATCAAGCATCAACATCAGAGCTTTTTGGTAAGGTGCAGGAAGTTCCGCAAAGCGAAAAAACTCCGTTCTATCCGCGCTCACCATACGGTGTCGCAAAACTATACGGCTACTGGATAATCGTAAACTACCGCGAAGCGTATAATCTTTTTGCCAGTAACGGAATTTTATTTAATCACGAATCACCAAAACGCGGGGAAACGTTTGTAACAAGAAAAATAACTCGAGCTGCTTCAAGAATTGCGGCTGGAATACAATCCAATCTTTCACTTGGCAACCTTGATGCAAAAAGAGACTGGGGTTTTGCACCTGAATATTGTGAGGGAATGTGGCGAATACTTCAATACAAAAAAGCGGAAGATTTTGTTTTGGCAACAGGACAAACCCATACTGTAAAAGAATTTGTAGAATTATCTTTTAAACATCTTGGCGTTAATCTGGAATGGAAAGGCAAAGGGGTAAATGAAAAGGGAGTTGCAAGTCAAGTTAATTTTGAAAAAGCAAAATCACTTATAAACTTTAGCAAAAACTCTAATTATTATAAATACGATTTTACAACTAAATTGAAAAAAGGGAACACCGTCGTAACAATAGATCCAAATTATTATCGCCCCACAGAAGTAGATATGCTTATCGGCGATCCAGCAAAAGCGAAAAAACTTTTAGGATGGAAAGCAAAAACAAAATTTGAAAATCTCGTCCAGATAATGATTAAATCTGATATGGATAAAGTTTTAAAAAGAGGGTATTAAAAAACACTCTTCTCTTATAGTTTTAATAATTCAAACGAGTAACCACGCTGTTTAAGATCTGTAATTAGCTCATCAAGCTTGTTGTAAAATTTATCTGTTCTTTCTAGATGAGTTCCAATATGAAGCAGCATTATAACACCGTTTAATCCGTTCTTTTCTTCAACACTTAGAATGCTTTTTAATATTTCATCACTGGTACGATATTGTTTACTCATAGATGGGATTGTATAATCAGCATTTGATATTATACCAGGAGTAAAATTAATTATTTTAATACCATACTCCCCAGCCCACACAGAAATTGAATCATTATACCATTCGTATGGTGGAAGAAATATTAACGATTGGTTTTTATCAATTCCACTTGATTCAAGTGCCAAGTAATTGTTTTTGATATCGTATAAAAAATCTTTTTTTGTGATTAAGAGAGAATCCCGCTTTACCCAATCTGCATATAATAAATGTTTATCAGAGTGTGGACCGATATAATGTCCATCTTTCTTAAGTAATTTAATTAAATCAGAATGTGATCTTATAAAATCTCCCGTAAAGAAAAAACAGGCTTTAACATTTTGCTTTCTTAAACTTTCTAATATTATTCCGGCGCCATCATCAAATTCGTGACCACTAAAAATTAAATGAATTACCTTTTTAGTTGTATCTGTTCTTATCATTCCACCATGTGAGTAAACAAAATTATTAAAACTTTTATCACCCGCCTTTTGCATTGATGATAAATAATAAGTTAGACTTGCGGTACCATCCATAGTAGGTTCATTAGTTGAATAATCACCGTAATCATCGTGATAAACAACATAGTCGTTTTGAAATTCTGAATACTCATCCGGACTATGAAGAGTGATTCCCAATAACTTTTTATAAATGGTAGCATAAACTGGTCCATCCACTAATCCTCCGTTTACAGGATAGTTATGCAAATGTGTAAATGCAGAATGCGGATCAGATGGATAATCCCCATTTCCCGGTAATCCAACAATCATACTTGTCCCCCACGGGTTACACCCAAAAAGCCAATCGCGTAAAGCTGCTTCCATTTCTAAATAAGTATTATCACCAGTCAATTCATTATATAATCTGCATTGGGTTAACATCGCAGCAATTAAATTATTTGAACACCAAATAAATGGTATTCCGATTTTGAATGGATTGTCCTTTCCTTTTTGATACACAGTGTCAATTCCTTCTCTTAAGAAATTGATGAAGATGTTTTTTTGATCATTTGTTTCAGATTTGCCCAACCAATAATGACCAAGATTTAGAAAGGGATACCATTCATAATGTTTTGATGTATCTGCACCCATCCAGGGTGTAACAGGTTCTTGTTTCCCGAATTCTATAGCGTCATTTAAATATTTTTTTTCTTCAGTTGAGTTATAAAGCTGAATTGCTGCAAGTTCCATATCATCAGTGTAATTTTCTTCTTCATAGAAATAAGGTGATCTGCAAGGAGCAGTTTGACAGACACCGGGATTATTAATTCCTGTTTTATATGCGTCAATCGATTTTTTAAGCAGCACTTCCGAAAACTGAGGATAATAAGTCTGAAAAACTTTACTTGCCAAAGCAAAGGTTGATGCATACTTACCGGCAGTTGAAGCTAATCCCTTTGTTCGGTTTTTATACTTTAAAACTCCTTGCGGCTTTCCATTTGCAAAATAGACCGGACGTTCTAAACCTTTTCCGTAAGATGTAGTATCATCAGTTGGCAGACGAAAACCGAGATGATCCCTATCATCAGCAATTTGATTAAACATAAAATCTTTTTCAGGATACATTTTCATCAACCAATCAATGCCCCACTTTGCTTCATCAAGTATATCTGGTATTCCGTTAGGTGCTTCATTTCCATTTGCATCATATTTATCTCCAAAAGATTCGGGATTTTTAAGATATGCAAACATCATTTGGTAAGCGGCATTTGCTGAAGTTGTAACGTATTGAAGATAATCAGAAGCATCATGCCATCCGCCAACTACGTTTATAAAAGTTGAATCAAGTGTTGGATGATAAATAATATAGCCATCGTGTGTATGACAAGAATCTTTTAAATATGGATTATAACCACAGCGTTGTTGTCTCATATAGTTTAGCAAAAAATCCGCAGTGCCGTTATAAACATCATTTTCAATTTTGAATACGGGTGATTTTATATTTTCACATTCAATAAAATATGAACCCGGCGTACTGAAACCAGAAAAATCTAATCGCGCAGTAGTATTAAAATTCCAATTTGTACCATAAGGTTCAATCTTATCAGAATTATAAAGAATCTTTTCAGTAAGAGCATCCTTTATTATAAAGCTTTTCGGTTTTGTTTTTCCCTTGCTTATAAGCACCGCAACCTTGATGGATTTAGGAAGATAGCCCAATTGATTTATACGGATCCAACTATTCTGTTCTTGTGATTGGATTGATACTGCGGCAATTAATAAGATGAGTATAAAGATTTGCTTTTTCATACATTTAATATATTTTTTACAATATGCTTACAAATCAAGCTAATAACTTGCACTAAAACAAATACAGCTTAAAAAATTTTTGCCTTCATTCATAATAAAGTTAAATTTGTAATCATAAAACTATTAAAGATGCTTAAAAAGCAAAGCGATTTCTTTTCTTAAATATACCGGAGGTTCTTATGTTTGATTCTAATTATAAATTTACCTGTGTTGATAGGTTTCTAAAGTATGTGAAATACGATACGCAATCCGATGAAGAATCTATTTCATTTCCAAGTACTGAAAAACAAAAAGTTCTTTCCAAAGCTCTTGCAGAGGAATTAAAAGCATTGGGTCTAAAAGATGCTCACATGGATGAATGGGGTTATGTTATGGCAACGCTTCCTTCAAACACAGATAAAAAGGTTGATCCGATTGCGTTTATATCACACGTTGATACTTCTCCCGCGGTAAGCGGAAAAGATGTTAAACCGATGATCAGAAAAAATTATCAGGGCGGAGATATAAAACTTGAAACTGGCGGATGGGTTATTTCAGTCGGTGATAATCCAGACTTAAAAAATATGATAGGATTTGATATCATAACAACAGATGGCTCAACATTGCTTGGCGCTGATAACAAAGCCGGTGTTGCAGAAATTGTAGATGCTGTTAATTATTTTCTAACTCATCCGGAAGTAAAACACGGTGATATTAAAATTTGCTTTACACCTGATGAAGAAGTTGGAAGAGGGACAGAAAAAATTGATTTGAAAAAACTCGGTGCAAAATACGCTTACACAATTGATGGGTCTAGTCTAGGAGAATTGGAAACTGAAACTTTTTCTGCTGATGCGGTGGTTATAAAATTTTTCGGCAAAAATATTCATCCTGGTTATGCAAAAAACATTATGATAAATTCTATAAAAGTTGCATCACATTTTATTGATAACCTTCCCAAAGGCACGTTGTCGCCTGAAACAACCGATGGCAGGGATGGTTATGTGCATTGCGGCTCATTTAATGGAAATGAAGAATTAACAACTATTAAAATGATTATTCGTGATTTTGAAACTGCAAAATTGAAAGAGTATGAAGAGTTGCTTAAAAAGTTAGCTGAAGATGTTGTTAAAATATTTCCAGGTGCGAGAATGGAATTCCAGGTTATTGAGCAATACAGAAACATGAAAGAAATTTTGGATAAACACCCACACGTAAATCAATATGCAATGGAAGCAATGGAGCGCTTAGGAATAAAACCAATTATGCATCCAATTCGCGGCGGTACAGATGGTTCGCGTTTATCTTTTATGGGATTGCCGACTCCAAATATTTTTGCAGGCGAGCATAGTTTTCATTCGCAGCTTGAATGGGTTGCTATTCAGGATATGGAAATGGCGGTTAAAACAATTATAGAAGTTGCAAAAGTTTGGGAAGAGAAAGCCTAAGTAGTTGATTGCTTGTGGTTTGTTGTATGTTGGAAAGAACAGCTAAATGAAAACTAAATTTGAAGATTTAGAAATTTATAATTTATCTGAAAAACTTGCTGATGAGGTTGGGGGAATGGTTATAAAGTGGGATCATTTTCCTAGAAGTACTCTTGGTGTGCAATTGGTTAATTCCGCTGATGGAGTAGGATCCAATATTGCCGAAGGTTCTGGAAAAGGTAGTTTTACTGATTTTAGAAGATACATGAGAATTTCTAGAGGCTCACTGTATGAAACAAAACATTAGTTAAGAAGAAGTCATATAAGAAAGTTGATGTCTCAAAAAGAAATTGACACGATTAAACCGTTAATTGATGAGCTCCTTCCTAGGATAAACGCATTTATAAATTATTTAAATAAGAAAATTAACGAGTCAAAAAGTAGTTTATGATTTCAACAAACCACAAACAACAAACCACACACAACAAACCAGAGTTAATGGCTCCAGCAGGTGATTGGACAATGCTGCGTACGGCTGTTAACAATGGCGCAGATGCAGTTTACTTTGGATTGGATAAACTTAACATGCGCGCAAAGGCTGCTAACTTTACTGTTGATGAATTACCCGAAATAGTTGCGTTTTGCAAAGAGCATAATGTAAAAACTTACCTTACACTTAACACAATTGTTTTTGAAGAAGAGTTATCTGAGCTTGAAGAAATTGTAATTGCTGCAAAGAAAAATAATGTTGATGTAATTATTTGTTCGGATTTGGCTGTTTCGGATTTATGTTTTAAAAATCAAATGCCATTTTGTATTTCAACACAAAGCTCAATTACAAATTCGCTGGCTGCAGATGTTTATAAACGAATGGGTGCAGTTAGAATTGTGCTTGCGCGTGAATGTTCTCTTGAAGAAATAAAAAAAATCCGTGCAAAAACTGATTTAGAAATTGAAGCATTTATTCACGGGGCAATGTGCATTGCAGTTAGTGGCAGATGTTTTATGAGTCATCATCTATTTGGAAAAAGTGCAAATCGTGGTGAGTGTGTTCAACCATGCCGAAGAGAGTACGAGATTATTGATCCTTCAATAGATAAATCTTTGATTATTGGTGAAGATTATATAATGTCTCCAAAAGATCTTTGCACGATAGAATTTATTGATCAGCTAATTGAATCGGGAATTGATTCATTTAAAATCGAAGGAAGAAAACGCGCGCCGGAATATGTTGCAAAAGTAGTTTCAGTTTATAGGAAGGCAATTGATCTTTACTTTTCCCAAAAGGACGGAGTTCAAGAAAATCTTTTAACAGAGGAGAAGAAAAAAGAATTATTAGCTGAACTTGAAACAGTTTATAACCGCGGTTTTTCATCGGGTTTTTATTTTGCTGTTCCATCATCCGAAGAATATGCAGGTGTACACGGCAGCAGAGCAACAACACGAAAAGTTTATGTGGGAAAGGTTGCCAACTATTTTAAAGAGATTGAAATAGCACACATCATTTTAGAAACCGGCGAGATAAGTATTGATGATAATATTTTAATTATTGGAGATACTACAGGAGTTGTCGAAATCAAAATAGAGATGATGAATGTTAATGATAAAACACATCCAACTGCTAAAAAGGGAGACGAAATCACTTTAAAGATTCCAACTCTTGTACGAAGAAATGATAAAGTTTATTTGATTAAACAAATTAATTAGTTTTATCAACATCAACTAATTTTCTTGTCTTTCTAATCATCATACTTATTAACAGTATTATAAAACCGAGTGTAACATAGAAATCCGCAACGTTAAAAATTCCGCTTTCTATTAATGGAAGTTTAATGTTGATAAAGTCAATAACATTTCCAGCATTAAAAATTCTATCAATTAAGTTTCCTAATCCACCACAGAAAATTAAAATTAATGCAGATTGTTTAAGAAAAAGTTCGTGTTGATTCTTTATGATATAGAAAAATAATAAAACTAAAAAAAACGGAACGATAAGGATAAAAACTACAAACTTTATTTCTTGGGGTAAACTGCCGCCAAGACTTAGCATTCCGCCATCATTTTCAATGTAACGCAGATTGATAATCCCTGCTACTTCAGTGGTTGCTTTTTCTCTTAGTTCAGATTTAGCAATTTTTTTTGTCGTTTGATCACAGCCCACCAAACAAACGATAGAAATTAAAAGAATGAAAATTCTAAATGAATATTTTTTTATCAATTTTATATAACTAAATTATTTAATCAAACTATCTTTCAGCTTATTATAAAGCTCAACTCCATCATTAATAATTTTATATGCATCTTCTCTACCAAGAAATTGTTCGACAATAACTTGTTTGTGTTCTAACTTTTTATAGTCTTCAAAAAATCTTCGCAGCTCAACAATTGTGTGAGGCGGCAGTTCTGAAATATCATTTATATAATTTACTGCCATATCATTATTTGCAACGGCGACAATTTTATCATCCTGTTCATCGTCATCAATCATGTGCATAACGCCAATAACTTTTGCCTCAATTAAACAAAGCGGATCAACATCGATTGAACAAATAATAAGTATATCAAGCGGATCTTTATCATCGCAATATGTTTGCGGAATGAATCCATAATTTGCCGGATAGTGAACTGATGAATAAAGCACGCGGTCCAATCTTAACAACCCGCTTTCTTTATCAAGCTCGTACTTTCCTTTAGAACCTTTGGGAATTTCTATAATTCCATTTACAGTTTTAGGTATATCTTTACCGGGACTTACATTATGCCAGGGATGAAATGGTTTTGAATACATTTGTTATTTCAATTTTAAATAAATAATAGTTCCATCAAAATAAAAAGCGGCAGCAGCACAATAATTGAAAACTTAAACATATAACTAAAAAAATCAGGCATCTTAATATTATTTTCTTCCGCAACAGCTTTAACCATAAAGTTTGGTCCGTTACCGATGTACGTCATTGCACCAAAAAATACCGATGCTGTTGAAATTGCTTTAAGCAGCTCTTCAGGAATTCCTGCTACAAGAGTTCCTGTCGTAATGCCAAGACCCATGGCAAGTGAATGAAATGTAACGGCGGTTGGTGTGTTATCTAAAAAACTGCTTAACAATCCTGTGTAGTAATAAAACTGACTCATTGATTGCACACCAAGACTTTTAGCATTTACTTCAAGATAAAGCAAAGCAGGAACCATTGTTACAAAAATTCCTAAAAATAAGTACGCAACTTCTTGAATTGGATGCCAAGTAAAGTTGTTTGATGTACGAAATCGCTTCGGAGTTAATTGCATTGATAAATATGCCATTAAAATTATTGCTGCTTCTCTAATAAACTTAAAGTAAGGATTGATTTTAATAAAAGGAAGATACTGCTCATTGATAAATGCAACTGCCAAAACAACACCAACAAGAAATATTAAATTTTGTTTCCCTTGGATTTTTATTGGCCGAATGTTCGTTTCATCTCTTAAGATTGCGGATGCTGGTTCTTTTTTATGATAGTAAGTATCAACAAAAAAATAAATAATTAATAACGCAGCATTTGTAATAAACCATTCTGGAAACAAATGTAAAAACCAAGTGAAATGTGCACCTCGTAAATACATCATAAATAAAGGTGGATCACCAAGTGGAGTTAACAAGCCGCCGCAATTTGCAACGATGGCTATAAAAAATAGAATAGTATGTTCTTTAAATTTTCGTTCTTTATTTGTTTGGATGATCGGACGAATTAAAAGCATCGCTGCCCCGGTTGTTCCCATAAACGAAGCGAGTACAGCACCGATGCCCATAAATAACACATTAACTTTTGGTTTAGCTTCGATATCACCCGTTAATAAAATTCCACCGGTAATAGTAAACAACGCTCCAAGCAAAACAAGAAAAGGGATGTAATCAAAAACTATTGTGTGAATTAGTTGGTGTGAAAATCCATTTATTAAAAGATAAATTACAACAGGAATGCTGAGTGCTATTGCAACGTAAAGTTTGTTTTTATTTTTTTCCCAAAAGTGATTGGCGAACAATGGAAGAACAGCTATTGATAAAAGCATTAATACAAACGGCAATAAACTAAAAAGTGGTATTTCAATATTAGCAGAATGTTCCATAATTAACTTTCAATAGTTGCGGATCTGGTAATAATCTAAGTGTGAACTTAAAGAAATTAAAATCATTTTTGCATGCAAATAATAAAGTTTTCTAAGCTTAATTCAAATTTGTACAACTTTGATAAGCCTCCTCAAATCATTATTTTTCCAACCAAAATTCAACAACAAATCAAAATTTTAAGAAAAGTTATTTATGAGATTAAGTAAATATTTTGTGCCCACACTTAAAGAAGTTCCAAATGATGCTGTGGTTGTTAGCCATATTTTAATGCTAAGAACGGGAATGGTTAGAATGCTTTCAGCGGGAATTTATTCTTTTCTTCCGTTGGGATATAGAGTTGTTAAAAAAATATCAGAAATTATTCGTGAAGAAATGGATGCAATCGGCGGACAGGAATTTCATCTGCCTGCGCTTAATCCAAAAGAAATTTGGGAAGAGACAGGAAGGGTGGAAGCATTTGGCGATACAATGTTTCATATAAAAAATCGCGAGTATGTTTTAGCGCCAACACACGAAGAGATTATGACTTATCACGCACGTAATGTAGTAAAGTCGTATAAAGATATGCCGCAAATATGGTATCAGATACAAACCAAGTTTAGAAATGAATCAAGACCACGCAGCGGCGTTATACGCGGAAGACAATTTTTAATGAAGGATGCGTACAGCTTTGATACAAGCTGGGAAAATCTTGATAAGTCTTACGAACTGCACGATAAAGCATACAGAAAAATATTTGATCGCTGCGGATTAAAATATTTTATTGTCGGCGCATCAAGCGGTGCAATGGGCGGAACGGGTTCTGAAGAATTTATGGTTAAATCTGCTGCAGGCGAAGACACAGTTGCTTATTGTGAATCCTGCGGCTACGCTGCCAATGTTGAAGTTGCTGAATCACGTATTAATGCTATTGAAAGAGATGCTGAAAGCAAATCTATTTATGAAATATTAACACCAAATGTTCATTCAATAGATGAGCTTTGTGAGTTTTTAATGATAGACGAAACGCAGTGTGCTAAATCCAGAGTTTACATTCATGATGAAAAACCTGTTTTAATTTTAATGCTTGGTAATGATGAAGTGAACGAAACTAAATTAGAAAAAGTTTTGGGCGGTAATGTTCGTCCTGCACACCCTGAAGAATTAAAAGATATATCCGGTGCTGATGCAGGTTCAATCGGTCCTATTAGATTTGTTGGAAGAATAATTGCTGATAACCGTTTGAAAGATTCAAACAATATGTTCAGCGGTGCAAATAAAAATGATTATCATATTGGTGGAATTGATTTTAATCGTGACCTGCCTAACCGGCAGGCAAGCCTGCCAACTGTTGAGTATGCGGATTTTAGAACCGTAAAATCCGGTGAAGGCTGCCCAAAATGTGAAAAACATTTGCAAGTTTTTCCTGCAATAGAACTTGGACATATTTTCAAACTCGGTACAAAATATTCTGAATCAATGGGCGCAAAGTTTTTAGATGAAAATGGAAAAGAAAATCTAATTATAATGGGCAGCTACGGAATTGGTGTTGAACGTGTAATGGCATGTTATATCGAACAAAATCACGATGCAAATGGAATCATCTGGGATAAAACACTTGCACCTTTTCAAGTTCATTTAATAGGATTGAATTTAAAGAAGCAGGAAATTGTTGATGCGTGCGAAAAAATCTATAACGATTTAAACAAGCAGGGGATTGAAGTTTTATTTGATGACCGTGATGTTACGGCGGGATTTAAATTTAACGATGCAGATTTGCTCGGTATGCCATTGCAAGTAGTTGTTGGTGAGAAAAAGTTAAAAGAAAACAAATGCGAAGTTAAAGTTAGAAAAACAGGTGAACGATTTGATGTTGAGTTGGGTGAGTTGATGGGGAAGATACTGGAGCTGTTAGTCTAATTTTTTAAAGACGCATCGCCTGCGTCTCTATGACGAAAGATACCTATGGAAGAAACTAAAATTGTAATCTTCAAAAATAAAGCAATCAGAAAATCCCTATATAATAATGAGTGGTGGTTTTCAATTATTGATGTTGTAGAAGTATTGACCGATAGTCCTAACCCAAGAGATTACTGGTTTAAAATGAAGATAAGAGTTAAGGATGAAGACGGTTTTCAACTGTCGACAATTTGTCGACAGTTGAAATTAATTGCCGGGGATGCTAGGAAACAGTTGGAAAAAAGACTTGGTCGTTCAGTAGTATCTAAAAATAATTTTCTAATAGAAACTGAAAGAAAGAAATTACTCAAATCAAAAGAGTGATATATTTTGCAGAAAAATCCCAATTTAAGGTTAGCTAAACTTGCGAGTAATAGGATGGTAATGGAGTATGAGCATCATTTAATCGGTTTCAAATTATTAATTCTCCTATAGTGATAAAACGAAAATTTATATTGCGCATATCTAAATTTCATATTGTCCTGTTTTGTTTTTTATATATTTTCTTTTCTTCTTACGGATATTCACAATCACAAGAAATTGCAGGAATAAAATTCAATT
>JBDTRQ010000334.1:0-1830 GCA_039931535.1 Ignavibacteriota bacterium | reverse complement strand
AACTTTAGGTCTTGGATCGCAATCGGAGTTTTTAGTCTCTGCTCATAACGACAGTGGAATTATTAAAGTTGATCCAATTAATGAAATTGATGAAAATACTTGGTTAAATACCGGATTATCTATTACGGAAATTAGTCCGCGCCAAATTACTTTTAATGTGGAAAGAACAGTATTTAAAAAATTAAAAATTGAAGCTGCAACTGATGTAACTTTTAATGAAGAATTTGGATTAGCAACACCAATTAGAATTTATCCTGATTCAGTTTTAGTTGCAGGTCCATTAAGTGTACTAGAAGAAACTTCCACCATTAAAACTAAGCTGGTAAAACTTTCATTATTGGACAGCAAGATTAAAATAATTACTGAGATTGAACAACCTACTGGTTTTCAGTTTACACAGAATAAAGCAGAACTAACTTTTGATGTTCAAAGAATCGTTGAAAAAACTTTTGAGAATATTAAAGTTAGTATCGAAGGTTTGCCGAAGGATCGTGATGTGGTTTTAATTCCGAATAATATTAATTGCAGTTTAAGAGGCGGAATAAATATTCTTGGTAAAATAGATCCGGAAGAAATAACCGCTTCGGTTGATTATCGCGAAATAGTTTATGATACGCTTGGCAGCGTACAACCTAAAATTGTGCTTCCCAAAAACACTCAATTAGTTTTTTTCAAACCGGTGCGGCTAAATTATATAATTAAAACTTTTGATAACTTTTAGCCGTTCATAATTTTTAATAAAGGTATTCAGTTTTATGTTCATAACTTTTGAAGGAATAGATTTTTGCGGTAAATCCACTCAGGTAAAATTGCTAAAGGATTATCTTATCGAACAAAAAAAAGAAGTTTATTTAATTAGAGAACCAGGCGGAACAGAAATTTCTGAAAAGATAAGAGCAATTCTTCTCGATAAAAAAAACAATGTGATGGTTATGGAAACAGAAATATTTTTGTTTTCTGCAAGCAGGGCGCAATTGGTTAGAGAAGTTATTCGTCCGTATTTACAAAAAGGATATTACGTAATTTCGGATAGGTTTCATGATTCCTCAACAGCGTACCAGGGTTTTGGGCGCGGTTTATCTGTTGATGCTATACTTAATATTCATAATCTTGCAATCGGAGATACAATTCCTGATATTACATTTTTTATAGATATACCTAATTCAGTTGCAATTGAACGTAAGCAAAATGTAGCTCATTCAGAATTGGATAGAATTGAAGTATCAGATAATAATTTTTATGAGCGCGTTAGAGACGGGTATCTCTATCTTGCAAAAAAAGAAAAACGTTTTAGAATAATTGATGGAACTCAAAACATAAATCAAATAAATGAACAGATTATTAAAGAAATAAAATCACTTGAAAGTGTAAATAAATGAAGAGACGAAGAATAATATTAATATCATCGATAACATTTGTAGTGCTTTTTGCTTTTGGATTTGTTGTAAGCAAAAGTGATATCTACTTTGAGATAAGTAAAAATCTTGAATTGTTTGGAAAAGTTTATAAAGAAGTTTCTTTTAATTATGTGGATGAAGTTGATCCGCAGGAATTTATGCGCGCGGGTATTAAAGGTATGTTAAGCAAGCTTGATCCATACACAGTTTTTATCGATGAAAAGAATCAAGAAGATATTGACTTACTTACAAATGGGAAATATGGCGGCGTTGGAGTTTCAATTGGGGTTAGAAATGATGACGTAACAATACTTGAAGTTATTGACGGTTACTCAGCACAAAAGCAGGGAATAAGAATCGGTGATGTAGTTGAATCAGTTGGAGAAACAAAAGTTACTCCGGAAAAGCTAGATAATATTTCTTCGCTTGTAAA
>JBDTRQ010000333.1:0-1737 GCA_039931535.1 Ignavibacteriota bacterium | reverse complement strand
TTATCAGGTACAATTTCAAATGTGCAGAACTTAGAATTGTTTTTCTTTTCAGGCAGGAATTCCTTAACGAGTAAAATTTCTTTTTTAAAGATGTTAAAGTTTACAAGTGCGCTATTAATTGATCCATCCTGCTTCATAATATTTACAGTGTATTCACCAAACAATTCTTCAAAATCTATTTCGATATTTGCAGGCTGTGCCTTTGCCATATAATCATTTAAAGCAGTTAAACCAAGCAGACTTATATCGATTGTTTTTTTTTCTTTGCGAGCTTGTGCGGTTAGTTTGTAATTAAGAAATGAAAATATCTTTGATGTTTCAACCTCAAATCTATATTTCTGTTTTCCATTCAGTCCATCTTTATGAAAGTAAATTTTACAGTTGAATTCTATTTCAGTTTTCTTTTTTGCGGGAGTAGCTTTTTTAAGCTTATCAATATTCTTATCCCGTGCTTTGGAAATTTGTGGAACTTCATTTGGTTTTTTTAAAGCCATTAACTTTTTAATAACGATTTTAGTTTTTCAAAGTCGTCAATTTTTATTAATTGCTGTTCGCCGTTAGAAAGATTTTTAACATTCAATTCACCGCGTTTGTATTCATCACCGCCAACAAATACTACAAACTTTGCATTGTATTTATTTGCTTCACGCATCTGGGCTTTAATACTTCTGTTTAGATAATCATAATCACAGCTTAAATTTTCTCCGCGTAAGTTTGAGGCAATGTTTGCAGCACTTAAATCGAGTTCAAGATTAAGTTCAAGTTTAGAATCCACTTTAACTAAATACACATCGATTGATTCTGCAGGAAGAGCAAAGGATTTTTCATTATCACAAGCGAGTAATATTCTTTCCATCCCAGCAGCAAAACCAACGCCAGGAGTTGGCTTTCCACCGAGTTCCTCAACCAACAAATCATATCTTCCGCCGCCGCACAATGCACTTTGCGAACCAACACTTCCACTTACAATTTCAAAAGTAGTTTTTGTGTAGTAATCTAATCCGCGTACAAGTGCAGGATCAACCTCAAATGGAATTCCCACTTTGGTTAAATAGTTTTTAACAACTTCAAAATCATATTTGCTTTGTTCATCTAAATAATCTATCAGCAACGGCGCATCTTTCATTATCTGTTGATCAACTTCAATCTTGCTGTCAAAAATTCTTAAAATGTTTGTATCAAATCTTTTTCTACTTTCTTCGGAAAGATTATCTTTTTTATCTTTTAGAAAATCTCGCAAAACATTTTTATAATTTTCTCTTACTTCTGGAATTCCGAGCGAATTAATTTTTACAACTAAATTCTTCAACCCAAGATTTTTTAAGATATGACAAGCAACTTGAATCATCTCAGCATCAAGTAATGGAGAAGTGCTACCAAGTGCTTCCGCCCCAAACTGATGAAATTGTCTAAGTCTTCCAGCTTGAGGTCTTTCCTGTCTGAACATTGGACCGATGTAATAAAGTTTATTTAAAGATTGCTGTGCGCCGAGCGATTGTTCAATAAATGAACGCACAACTCCAGCAGTGTTTTCAGGACGTAAAGTAATGCTTGTCTCGCTTCTATCTTTAAAAGTGTACATCTCTTTACTAACGATATCAGTTTCCTCACCTATGCCGCGGGCAAACAATCCTGTTTCTTCAAAAATTGGAGTGTGGATTTCTTTGTAGTTAAAAGTTCTAAATGTTACTCTTAAAAGATTTTCAAGATAATGCCATCTTGAAATTTCTGAAGGAA
>JBDTRQ010000332.1:0-4060 GCA_039931535.1 Ignavibacteriota bacterium | reverse complement strand
CAAAAAGCTATGCCGATTGAACACAGTTTTAGAATTGTTGAATCTGAATAATCATAAAGGAAAGATGGAATTTTGGAATAATGGATTAAAAAATTAATACTCCATTATTCCATCACTCCATTTAATTAACTCTTTTGATAAAGACCCATAGTATTTCCATCCGGATCATTAAAAAGTGCATACCAGCCCATAGCGGGAATAACAGTTTTAGTTCTTGCTACTGCGCCGCCGTTATCTTTTACGTGTTTTAAAATCGAATCGATATCAGGCATATTAACATGAAAAACAGTTGATTCACCTTTAGCAACTTCATCAACCTGTCTTAATCCAACCATCGTACCTTTGTGATTATTAAAAAGTAAATAGCCTTTACCAAAAGGTTTAAAGTCCCATCCTAAAACCTTGAAATAAAAATCTTTAGATTTTTCTAAATCTGTTGTTGGAATTTCACAATGAGCAATTAAATTTTCAGCCATAAATTTTCCTTATATAAATTAGTGTTATTTCCTTCAGGAAATTACAGGTAAGCGATTACTTATTCAAGATTATTTTGCATAGAAGAATTAATACTATTTATTTTTTTAGCAATTTAAGTATTTGTTATCATCGGTAAAATCTAAATTCTTAGTAACCGACGAATAAATAGATCAGACAAAAAAGTCACTTTACAATTTTTGAAACTTCTTTAAATACTGGCGTTCCACAAACTTCAAGCAATTCAAATAGAATAGATTCAGTTGTTGTAACTTCAGCACCGAGTGTTCTCATTCTATCTAAAGCAATTTTGAAATCAATTTCTTTTCTTGATGAGACTGCATCTACTGCAAGATTTACTTGATAATCATTTGCGATCAAATCTAAAACTGTTTGCTGTACACAAACGTGCGATTCAACTCCACACACAACAATTTGAGACAATTTTTTTGAATGAAATTCATTAAATAAATTTTCTGCGCCGGAGCAGCTAAAACTCATTTTATTATAAGCAGTATATCCAGCTAATTCATCTAAAACTTTTTGTGATGTTGGGCCCAATCCTTTTGGATACTGCTCTGTAAAATAAATTGGAAGCTGCATTGCTTTAAAACCTTTTATCAGCTTAACAGTGTTTTCTAAAACAGTTTCATAATTTTTAATAACAGGAAGAATGCGTTCCTGCAAATCGATGATAAGCAGAGCGGTATTTTCTTTTTTTAGGATTATTGTATTTCGTTTCATAATCTTTTACTAATTTATTCTATGGATTCAATGCAATATTAAAAAGAAATATTAATCGTCATTTCGACCGAAGGGAGAAATCTGGATTTAATATTTATACAGATTTCTCAGTCGAGGACTCCTTCGAAATGACTTTTTACTAAAACATAAATTAAACTAATATATTTCATCCATTCCATACTTACCGCAAGCGTACATCATTAAAATAGAAGCAAGATCAATTAGAGCTTTTTTTTGTTCATCTGCATGGATAACTAAATCATATACATCAGCCATAAACTGGAAGTTGCTAAGTATCTTTTTTAACTCACGATGATTAGGTGAACCATGCCAGTTTGCAACTTGTGTAACAAGTGTTTTTTCAAATCTTCTTAAAAAATCTCTGAAGGATATTAGGTGAGTTGCGTTTGCATGTCTTGGATGACAAATTGCAATCATATCATTAAAATAAGTATCCCAATTTTTTGCAAGTTTTTGATTTCTGGAATCCATTACAAATCTTGCCTGCTCTAAAGTAAACTTTGCTTTTGTTGTAACTTTGTATTGCGGAATAATAGCGTAACCGTCAAAACTTATTTCATCCTCATCTTCATCATAATATTTCCATCGTTTTAACAATTGAGTAGGAGTGTAGATAATAATAACTTTATCAAGCGAGCTGTCCGTAACTATAAATTTTCTTTGCTGATAGTTTACAACAGTAAGCCAGTGTTCCCAATTGTTTACACTAAGTACACACGGGTAACCTTTTTTTAATTGTTCGATTAAAGCTTTAATTGCATCTTCAGATTTTTCACGTCTGAAATATTTCATTTTGCAATTATAATATTTAGCTGCTTTTGCTAAACCGATTTCATCAGTTCCGTACCACCATGTACTGCCTGCTTTGATTCCAATTTGATTTTCACTTTCAAATCTTCCAAGCATTACAAGAGCATACTTAAGTGCAAAAGGTCCGCATTGATATTTATTTGGTTGAGGGTAAAAACTCATTTTATATTTTATTGATTTTACAACTACGTAAACATTAACAATTGTAGTTTTTTTTACAAGTGATTTTGGGTATTTTTTAAATATGAAAGCAAAAAAAATAAAACTTTTAGTTCTCTATAACGAAGCCCATCCGGAACTTTACCACAAACCTGCTGGACCGGAGCCTGATCTTAATTTTCAGACATATTTTGAAGTTGATACTCTTACTCCGATGGAAGAGTTTGAGATTATGACAAAAAGGCTCATAAAATTGGGTTTTGATGCATATTGTTTAAACCTAAAGGATGATATTTTTTTACTTCTAAACGAACTTGAAAAGAACAAACCCGATGTTGTCTTTAACTTTGTAGAGATTTATAAGGATAGACCGCGCTTAGAAATGAACATGGTTGGGCTTTATGAATTGTTGAATGTTGCTTATACAGGCGCTCCGGCATTAACTCTTGCAAACTGTCAGAACAAATCTCTTACAAAAAAACTTTTAAACTATCACGGAATTAATACACCCAAGTTTAATCTATACAAAGAAATGCCTGAGCAGCTTAAATGGCAGGGTAAATTTCCTGTAATTGTTAAACCTGCTTATGAAGATGCAAGCGTGGGAATTGAAAACGAGTCAATCGTAAATAATCTTGAAGCCTTGCAGAAAAGAATGGAATATGTTTTTAAATATTTCAAACAGCCGGCTTTGGTGGAAGAATTTGTTGAAGGGCGTGAGTTTAATGTTTCTGTAGTGGGCGATTTAAGACCAAAGGTTTTACCCATAAGCGAAATTGATTTTAGTACAATGCCTGATCATCTGCACAACATTGTTAGCTACCAGGCTAAATGGGATCCGCACCACGAATCATATCACAAAACAATTCCAATTTGTCCTGCAAAAATTCCTATGAGATTGGAAAAGAAATTAAAAGAAACAGCGCTAAAAGCTTTTAAGGTTATGGGAACAAGAGATTACGCACGAGTTGATATGCGTGTTAACAGCGATGAAGAAGTTTTTGTGTTAGAAGTAAATCCAAATCCCGATTTAACAGAAGGCGCAGGATTTATGCGCTCTGCAAGCTATTCCGGTTTATCATACGGAATGGCGTTAAAGAAAATTGTTATGCTTGCTTATGAAAGAGGGAAGAAGAAGAAATAGATTTTAGTAGTGGGGTATTTAGTAATTAGAAAAAATTAAAGGCACGAGTGCTGAAAACAAAATTAACAAAAACTATTTCTAAAATTGTTTTTACTTTTAAGAAAAGCATAAAAGTATTTTTGCTTTTAACACTTCCATTTATCACACAATTTTCTTGTAATCCAGCGGAGCCGCCTGATAGTACTGGGCAGGATACATCCAGCCACAATTTTACCTGGCAAAATTTTGCTTTCGGTGGCGTAGCAACTAGTTCATTATTTGATGTCGCTATTATAGATGAAAATAATATTTGGGCTGTTGGTGAGATTTATATGAATGATTCACTTGGCAATCCTGACCCAATTTCTTATAATGCAGTTCATTGGGATGGACAAGGCTGGGAGTTGAAGAAGATAAAGACAAATGCTTGCGGTGGAGTAGATTATCCCCCAATTAAAGTAATTTTTGCTTTTTCATTGAATGATATCTTGTTTGCTCATATCGACGGCAGTATTTCTTACTTCAATGGAGTAGACTTTACAAATGATTGTTCATTAATAACACAATTGAGTGGCTCCGTAAACAAAATTTGGGGTATATCGAAAAACGACTTCTACGTTGTTAGTGATAATGGATTTATAGCTAATTATCAAAGCGGAAGCTGGACAAAAATTGAAAGTGGTACAACATTAAATATTAACGATGTGTGGGGCAACGTAGAAAATAACA
>JBDTRQ010000331.1:0-8641 GCA_039931535.1 Ignavibacteriota bacterium | reverse complement strand
TGTGATATGATTAATTGCATCATTAAATGATGTGGAAATAATATTTTGAACTCTACCGGAAAGCTCGCCTTTATTAAAAAACGGAAAGATACCTAATATTTTTTTCTCAAGATCATTAAGCTCTTGGTTTAAAGAAAAATCTTTTAACGATGCTAACACTTGATCCATTTGAATGAAAAATTTTGGGATAACAAATGACAAACCGAGGTATAATAAAAATCCAAAAACAGCAAAGACAATTAATGTAGAAATTGTTCTTGAAAATCCCTGTCCTTCAACTAATCTTACAAACGGGGCAAAGATAAATCCTAACAAAACAGAAATTGCGAGAAGTACTACGATATCAGTAAGCAAAAAAGATAGATAAAAAAGTACAATTGCACCTAAAACTAAAAAGATAATCCATCTATTTTTTTTATTAAATATTTCCATATAGTAAAATACTAACTAACAGCTTCAATTCTTCTAACGGAAGGAACTTCTCTCATTATCGCTCTTTCAATGCCTGCTCTTAACGTCATAACGGAAAGTGGACAATCTTTGCAGGAGCCAAGCAACCGTACTTTCACAATTCCATCATCCGTAACTTCAACTAATTCTACATCTCCATTATCAGCTTGCAAATATGGTCTGATGTTATTTAGCGCTTTTTGTATTTCGTCTTTCATTAATCAAGTATTACTAATATCGTTTTAAAATTCTATTTAATCAAAATTAATCATCATCGCCAAGTAAAATTTCTATCTTATCTGATGCGTTTGCATTTCTGATGTTTACTTGTTCAGTTAACTTGCGTGAAATGTCAAATAGTATTTGGGTTTCGGCTGCATCGGGCATACCAATAACCATTGGTTCACCCTTGTCTCCACCGATTCTAATTCTTGGATCAATTGGAATTCCGCCAAGCAAAGGTGCATTAAGTTCATCGCACATTTTTTGTCCGCCGCCGGAGCCAAAAATATCATACTGTTTTCCGGTATCAGGCGCTATAAAATAACTCATATTTTCTACCACACCCAATATTGGTACGTTAACTCGTTCAAACATTTTTAATGCTTTGCGCGCATCAATTAAAGAAACTTCTTGCGGAGTTGTAACGATAACAGCGCCGGTTAATGGAATAGTTTGAACTAATGTTAATTGTATATCACCTGTTCCGGGAGGCATATCAAAAATTAAATAATCAAGTTCACCCCAATCAACATCAGTCATAAATTGTTTTATTGCACCACTCGCCATTGGTCCACGCCAGATAACAGGAGCTGTATCATCAACTAAAAGCCCGATAGACATAAACTTTATTCCTTGTGCTTCAAGCGGAATCATCTTAACAGAATTTTCTGCTTGATAAACTTTTGGTTTTTCTGTGGTCCCAAGCATCATTGGAATGCTTGGTCCGTAAATATCAGCATCAATCAAACCAACACTTGCACCATCTTTTGCAAGCGCAACTGCAAGGTTTACTGCAACTGTGCTTTTACCAACGCCGCCTTTACCGCTTGCAACCGCAATAGTATTTTTAACTCCAGGCAGCACAGCATCTTTTTTTGCATCTTTATGTGTTGATACTGTTGAAGCTGATTTAGAAGTGATATTCAAATTAATATTTTTTAATCCATTAAATTCTTTTTTAAGGTGATCTATAATCAAATTTTTTACATCATCGGAGTTATTTGCATTGATTGATAAATCTAACATTAAACTGTCGTAACTAAACTCAAATTTTCTAATTGAATTAAGGGTAAGTGTACTTGTGTTAACCTTATCATTGCTTATGTTTTTTAAAGAATTGATAACTGTGCTTTTGGTGATCTCAAACATTTTACTTTCCTGTTTCTTTCTAAAAATACTTTTTAACATTTAGTGATTTTAAAACTTTATACTAAAATTAAAGCTAAAATTATTTTCCAAATTGCTTTTTGTTTCTAACAGCCATTGCTTTTAATGCGTGATTCATAAGCCATTCCTGACTATTAACTCTTTTAATATTCTCTTTCACTTCGGGAAAAACATAAGAACCATCCGATTGAAGAATTTTCGCTTTTACATTTTCTTTAAGTGAAACTTTTAAAAGCGTTTTTATTATTTCCTCTTTCAATCTTGGATTTTCAATCGGGAAAGCGACTTCAACTCTTCTATCAAGATTCCTCTGCATCATATCAGCGCTGCTTAAATACACTTCTTCATTTCCATCATTTAGAAAATAAAAAACTCTGCTGTGTTCAAGAAATCTTCCAACAATACTTCGCACTTCTATGTTTTCGCTAAGGTCTTTAACACCTGGAACAAGGCTACAAACGCCTCTTACAATTAATTTTATCTCCACACCTGAGTTTGATGCTTCGTACAGTGCGCAAATAATTGCTGGATCAACCAAGGAATTTAATTTCATAATAATTTTTGCTGCTTTACCTGCAATTGCGTTATCAATTTCGCGATTAATTAAATCAATAAATTTTTCGCGCATATTAACAGGAGAAACAAATAATTTTTTATATTCTTTCTGTTTTGAATATCCCGTTAAGAAATTAAAAATATCTGAAACATCGCTGCATATATCATCATCGCAGGTAAAAAATCCTAAATCTGTATAAAGCTTTGCTGTTGTTGCGTTGTAATTTCCGGTTGCAAGATGCACGTAACGTTTTACTCCGTCGTACTCTTTTCGAACTACCAAAGTCATTTTGGCATGGGTCTTTAATCCAACCAAACCATATACAACGTGTACACCGACTTTTTCAAGTTCACGTGCCCAGTAAATATTATTCTGTTCATCAAACCTTGCTTTTAACTCTACAAGCACTGCAACCTGTTTACCCATTTCTGCGGCTTCAATCAAGCATCTAACTATTGGCGAATCGGGACCAACTCTGTAAAGTGTTTGCTTGATTGCAAGAACATCAGGATCATGTGCAGCCTGTTTTATAAAATCTATAATTGGAGAAAATGCGTGATATGGATGATGAAGTAAAATATCTTTCTGTCTTATTATCGAAAAAAAATCTTCATCCTCTTCAAACACTCTTGGTATAACAGGGTAAAATGGTTTTTCCTTTAGTTGATGAAGCGGCAGTTTGAACAAGCTCATCACATCACTCAAACCTAAAGGACCATCAGACGTGTGAACATCTTCCATTGTAATTTGAAGATTATCAACCAATGTGTTTAACATAAAATCAGGCATAGGATGACCAACTTCTAATCTTACAACACTTCCGAATCTGCGTTGTTTAATATTTTCTTCAATCACTCTTAACAAGTCATCGGCTTCGTCTTCCTGAAGTTCAATATCTGTATCGCGTGTAATTCTAAATCTATGTGCTTCAACTACTTCCATTCCGGGAAAAAGCAAAGCAAGGTTTGCGTTGATAAGATCACCAAGCCAAATGTATGATGCAGTAAAATTTCCGTTTACACCTAACGATTTATTCGGTTCAAGGATGTTATCAATTTGCAACAGGCGAGAAAGAATACTTGGAACTTTTACTCTTGCAAAATGATTTTCACCGTTTGGTTTTCTAATTAATATTGCAAGACTTAAACTTAAGTTTGATATGTAAGGAAACGGTCTGCCTGGATCAAACGCAAGCGGAGTTAAAACCGGATAAATTTCTTTTTTAAAATACTCAGTAAGTTTTGCTTTATCTGTATCGCTATTTTCATCAATCGAAAGTAGTTTGATATTATTTTCACTTAAAGCAGGAACGATATGCTGAGTCCAATAATCATCTAAAGTTTTTAGCAGCGGTTTTAAAAGTTTTTCAATTTTTCTTAATTGCTCAATCGGAGTTAATCCATCAATAGATGGTTCTTCTACGTGCGCTGCAATTTGTTCTTTTATTCCAGCGATTCTAATCATATAAAATTCATCCAAGTTGGAACTAAAGATTGAAATGAATTTTACTTTTTCTAAAAGAGGCAACTCTGGATTTAACGCTTCTTCTAAAACGCGTTTGTTAAACTCAACCCAGCTTAAATCTCTGTTTATAAAATTTTCGGGTTTACTGTATTTTTTTAGTAGTTCTTTGGTGTTCATATAAGTTTGTAACAATTGGGCAATAATATACGCTATTTGCAAAAGATTTGCCGTGATAAAAGTGCTACATTGTCCTTAAAAAACGAAGAAAAATAGGGATTAAATGAGTGCGAAGTTATTTCTTCCAAAAATATGGAGTAAAAATTATTAGAACGGTAAAAAATGCATAAATGTTAAAGGTAGAATTGCGTTCACTTTATTTTAAATCCTATTCCGTCCCTAACGGGACTTAAGGTTTTTAATGAGGTTTATTATTAACAACATTTTGTCCCTAACGGGACTTAGGATTATTGATATGGTTTTTTTGTTACCAAAATTTCGTTGCGAACGTGGCTTGAGATCCTTAAGATTTTTGGGAAAGATTTTGGTTACCACCTCACATCCTTTATAGGATTTGTGATTGAAGTCCCAGCGGGACGGAATGTTGTTAGATTAGATTTACGTATAGTCTTTTTTTAGTCCCATAGGGACGAAATAATTAATTTATTTCTTCCAAAAATAGGGAGTAAAAATTATTAGAACAGTAAAAAGTTCTAATCTACCAAGCAGCATTAAAAAGCTAAGAAGCCATTTTGCCATTTCAGGTAAGTGATTGAAATTTGCTACAGGTCCAACGGTTCCAATACCCGGACCAACATTACCCAAACAAGTAGCAACAGCACCAACAGATGATATAAAATCCACACCCATTAAGGAAAGCAGAATTGAGCCTAATACAAAAATCAAAATGTAGATAATAAAAAATGCCTGCACGTTAGAAATAATTTCTGATGAAACTGCTTTGCCGTTTAATCTAACAGGTATTATTGAGCGTGGGTGTATCAATCTTTTTAATTCTAAATATCCATTCTTAAACAGCAAAAGATGTCTTACTACTTTTATTCCACCGCCTGTAGAACCAGCCGAGCCGCCGATAAATAATAGAATGAAAAATATCATACGAGAAAAAACTGCCCAATTTTCATAATCGCTGGAAACAAATCCTGTTGTTGTAACTAAAGATACAACGTGAAATAATGCGTGTCTAAAGGCTTCTTCAAGATTAAATTCTACATGCGGCTGATGAATTATTGCTATAAATATTGATACGCCCAGAATCAAAAATAAATAATATCTAAACTCATCGTTGTTTTTGAAGAACGAAAACTTTCTATGAATTATTAGATAATGAATTGCAAAATTCATTCCGGCAAACATTAATAGAACTGCTTCTGCAACGGTAAAACCGAGATAAATAATCCACAATCTTTTTGCAGTTTCTTTTACACGCGGATGAAGTTTGTCTTTTGTAATTCCCGGTACTTCTGCGGCGTACAACTGCATTCCGCCAATGCCCAGCAATGGTAGGATTGCAAGTGATAAAACAATAATTCCCATTCCGCCAATCCACTGCGTAAATGAGCGCCAAAAAAGTAATCCGTGCGGCATCGATTCAATATTTGTTAAAATAGATGCACCGGTTGTTGTAAAGCCGGACATCGTTTCGAAAAACGCATTTGAAAAATTTGGAATTGATCTGTGAAAAATAAACGGCAGCGCTCCGAATAAAGACATGCAAACCCAGCCAAGTGTTACAATCAAATAACCCTCGCGTTTACCAAGATCAAGCTTGTCAGTTTTTCTTGTGAAAAACCAAATTGTAATTCCAGTAATTGATGTTAACAATCCTGCGCCAAGCAAGGCAAGAATATCATCATCACCATAGTAGATTGAAAAGGAAATACCAAGCATCATAAAAATGCCGGTTATAAAAATTAGAAAGCCGAGTATGTTAAGAATTAATTTGTAGTTCAATTAATTATTTATCTTTCAAAAAACTTTTCTAATTTTTTAACAGCATCAGGCAAAGAAAAAACAACAACTTTATCCCCGGCAATAATTTTTGTGTCGCCTATTCCAATAAAACCTTCATAATTACGTATGTAGCCACCGATTATTGAACCTTTGGGAATGTCAAGTTCAGCAAGATTTTTTTCTGTGATATTTGAACCAGGCTGTGCAATATATTCTAAAAGTACTGCATCAATACCTTCTAAAGTTGAATATGAAAGCAGCTCACCTTTTTTGATAAATCGAACAATATTATTTGCCGTAATTAATTTTTTGTTGATAAGCGCATCAAGACCGATCGTTTGTGTTAGTGGAATGTAATCTACTTTATCAACAAGGGCTATTGCTTTTTTAACTCCCAAATGTTTTGCCATTAGACAAGAAATAAGATTTGTTTCAGCATCTTCCGTAACTGCAACATACGCATCAACATCAATAATTCCTTCCTGCGCAAGTAAATCAATATCTCTTCCATCGCCTTTAATTACAAGTGTGTTTGGAAGCCTATCAGCAAGCTCAAACGCTTTATCTGGATCAGAATCAATAAGTTTAACACTCATTTTATCGCTCAATAAACTTGCAACACGGCGACCAATTTTACCGCCGCCAAGTATCATAATGTTATCAAACTTTATGTTTTCTTTTCCTGCCAGTTTTAAAATTGTTTCGTGTCCCTGTGGTTTTTAAATTACAAAAACCTGATCGTTTGGAAGAAATTTATCGTTGCCGGATGGAATGATTGTTCTAAAGTTTCTGTGAATTGCAACAACTCTAAAGTCTATATTTTGATATTCCTGCGCAACTTCAAAAACTTTTTTTTGTATTACAGGAGCATTTTTATCTAAACGAATTCCAACAATAGAAAGTTTACCGCCTTCAAAATCAAGTACGTCTGTTGCAGCAGTACCATTAATTAAATTTACAGTTTCCATCGCTGCAAGCTCTTCGGGATAGATCATAAAATCTATGCCAAGTCCGTAAAGTTTATACCTGCTTCGGGATCAAGATACTCCGCATTAGAAATTCTTGCGATGGTTCTCTTAGCCCCAAGTTTTTTTCCAAGGATTGCTGTTGTGATATTAATTTCTTCGTTTGAAGTTATAGCTACAAGCAGATCAGCTTTTTATATATTAGCGGTTTTAAGTGTGGCAATAGAAGTTGATGAACCATTAATCGTTAAAATATCCGCCATCTGATTTGAATAAGAGAGCAGCTCATGCTTTGTATCGATTGCAATAATATCGTGTGATTCATTTGAAAGCTGTTTTGCAAGCTGATAACCAACATCACCCATTCCGGCAATAATAATTCTCATATCTTAATTTCATTATTCTATAAAAATAAAATTGTAAAATATTACTTCAATTTAGATTATTTAATATAATCAGTTTATTGTTGCAATATCATTTTTTATGATAACGAAATGCAGATTAAAAATTTTGGATTCGAATCTCAATAAAAGGTTTTTATAAGAATAGGTTACATTTAAGAAAATTGAAAGTAATGTAGAATAGTTTATTGAAATGTAATTGTTAGTTAGGGTGAAGAAATTATTTTAAATCTTTAATAAGTAAATGGAGCTGCTTTTTTAGGTCTGGTAAATCTTTTTTTGCTGTTTCCCAAACAACACGAATGTTAACTCCAAAATAATCATGAATTAACACATCTCTCATTCCACTTACATTTGTCCAAGGAATTTCTATTGATTGAGTTCTAATATTTTCAGGGATCTTTTTACTTGCTTCCCCAATAATTTCAATTGCACGTATTACTGCATATTGGGTTTTATCATCTGTTTCAAATTGTTCGTAAGTCATATCATTTGTGAACAAAATTCCCTTACATACAGCATCATACATATCTTCTAAAAAAGTAATATAATCTCTTTTAGTTTTCATATAGAAACAGACTCATTAATTATATTATTTCTTAATCGAGGTTTTAAAGAATCATTCATTACTAAATCAACTTTAATTTGTAACTGATCAGAGAGATAATTCTTTAAATCAATAAATTTTAAAAGACTTGGTACTTTAGAAAAAGAAACTAATATATCCACATCGCTCCTGCTATTCTGTTCATTCCTTACAAAAGAGCCAAATATTTTTAACGAACTTACATTATACTTTTGAGTTATGTAAGGAATTAATTCTCGAAGTTTTTGTTGTATGTTCTGTAAATCTTTTTTCATATAGCCAAACTTCTTACTTTTTAACTAATTATTCAACTACATCTGCGATTTATTTACTATAAACCTTATCGATTTAATTGCTATAGAGAATATTAGAAAAATCAAACAAGTTAAGTTTAGCATAAATTTTTATTTATGTAACCTTTTACAGATTTTTACATCAGATGGGTAAACATAATTTTAAATATTGATAAAGAGGAAAAAATGGCAATAAAAAAAGCTATAGTTAAGCAGGTTAAGGGCATTACATTTATTGGCAAAACGGACTCTAATCATTGGATTTCAATGGATGGACCGGAAGCTTTTGGCGGCAGTGATGCAGGAATTCGTCCAAAGGAATTATTAATGTTAAGTCTTGGCGGATGCACTGGCAGTGATGTTGCAAGCATTCTTGGTAAGAAAAAACTTAAGCTTGACGGATTTGAAATAAACATAACTGCAGAAAGTGCAGATGAACATCCACAGGTTTTTACAAAAATGCATCTTGAGTATGTTTTTTATGGAAAAGATATTCCTGCAAAAGATGTTGAACGAGCAATTGAATTATCGTTGACAAAATATTGCAGCGTTACAGCAATGCTACA
>JBDTRQ010000330.1:0-7971 GCA_039931535.1 Ignavibacteriota bacterium | reverse complement strand
AACCAAAATTGAAGGATTACCTTTTGTAAAATTAAATTTCAAATTATCATCAACAGGTTTTTCCTCCTGGTTTTTAAACTCATCACCAAACGGCATTTTATCTTCAGGACTTGGATTGATTTTAACTTTGTTAATATCTGTAAAAGAATACAAAGCTTTAAAACCTTCATAGCCATCAATAACAACTTTTTCGCCCGATATATATTTAACGTCTTCACCATAATTTGAAGCTTTATCTTTTATTTCAGATTCTTTGAACATATCAAAATCATTTGCCTTTGTTGAATCAAAAGCCATTGCAAATTCCTTCATCATATTTATTACTTCGGTTTTCATTACAAATAATTCTTCAATCGTCCCCGATCCGTCTTGGTTAAGATTTACAGTTGTGCTTACTTGTAAACAGCCTGTAAGAAATATCGAAAAAATAATTCCAACAAATAAATATTTGATATGCTTCATCTTATTTCCTTTTTAAGTTTATAATAAATTACTTGCAAGTTCTGCCAACTCTGATCGTTCCCCTTTTTCAAGATTTATGTGTGCATAAAGTTTTTGTCCTTTAAATCTATCAATAAGATACGAAAGTCCGTTTGATTGCCCATCAAGATATGGATGATCAATTTGATAAATATCTCCAGTAAAAACAACTTTAGCACCTTCACCAGCGCGAGTAACTATTGTTTTGATTTCGTGCGGAGTAAGATTTTGTGCTTCATCAACAATAAAAAATATCCGTTGTAAACTTCTTCCCCGTATGTATGATAAAGGTTCAATAACAAGTTTTTCATCTTTTATCATTGCATCAATTGCTGTATGCTTATTATCATTTTCCGGAAATTGATCTTGAATAACTTTTAAATTATCCCAAAGCGGCTGCATATAGGGTGCAAGCTTACTTTCAACATCACCGGGAAGAAAACCAATATCCTTATTGCTTAACGGTACAATCGGTCGCGCAATAAATATTTGCCTGTAATTTTTTTTAACATGTAGTGCACTTGCAAGTGCAAGAAGTGTTTTTCCTGTTCCGGCTTTGCCTGTCATGGATACAAGTCTTATCTCAGGATTTGTTAGCGCGTTTACAGCAAAAGTCTGTTCAGCGTTACGCGGATTTATTCCATACACATTTGTTTTATCAACTTTAACAATTTGCTCTTTGTTTTGATCAAGCTGAGCCAGCACGGAACGATTTGTGCTTCTTAAAATGTAATATTTATTTGGAAGCGCTTCGCCGTTTAATTTTTTGATAAATGGTTTTGCCGGCACACTGTACGGGGGTTGAAAAAGTTTTACTAAAAGTTCATCGTTTGCATCTTCAATAATTCCTTTGCCGCTGTATAGTTCTTCGATGCTGCTAACTCTATCTGTTGTGTAATCTTCTGCAATAATACCGAGAGCTTTCGCTTTCATTCTAAGATTAACATCTTTTGTAACAAGTATTACTTGCGATTTATCCTTCAGCTTTTCCTGCCATTCATAAGCAACACTTAAAACTCTATGATCAGGTGTATCATCTTTAAAAACATCGCGTATTAAGGGAGCTAATCCTTTAAGAATTGCAATACGAAGTTTGCCTCTGCCTTTTCCCATTGAAATGCCGCCGTTAAATAATGCTGATCCAGTTATCGAATCAAGTGTGCGTGCAAATTCTCGTGCGTTAAGATTTATTACCTGGCTGCCGCGCTTAAAGTGATCAAGTTCTTCAATTACCGCAAGTGGAATTACAACATCATGTTCCTGAAATTGATTTATTGATGTTGCATCGTGTAAAATTACATTTGTATCAAGCACAAATGTTTTAGGTGATTTTTTTGATGAGCTCATTTTTTTTGCTGACATAAAATCTCTTTTTATTAAAAAATACTTTTAGAGTTTGATATTAAGATTTGTTGAAGGAAGAATTGATTGATTTTTGGATATGAAAAATGTTTTATCAAAATTTATTTATTCTTTATTAGGATTTATTAGCAAAAATCAGCAATAAGATTATCAAATTCAAATCACTATCCCAAAAATATGATTAAAGTTCAACATCACTTTTAGGAATAGAAACAATAAATTCGCTGCCGGCGTTAACCTCACTTTTAACTATAATTTGCCAGTTTAATTTTTCTACTAACTCTTTAACTAAAACTAATCCTAATCCTGTTCCCGATTCACCCATTGTTCCTCTACCGGTAGAAACTTTGCCAAGCACAAAAATATTTCTAAGCTGAGACGGCTCAATTCCAATTCCGTGATCTTTAACCGAAAAATGATAATGACCATTCTGGCTAATAAAACCAATGCTAATCTCGCTTAACGAATTAGAAAACTTAACAGCATTATTTATCAGGTTCCCAATAATTGCTTGAAAAATAAATTTATCTGTTGTAATTAAAATATCTTTTGGAACATTAACATTTAATTTAATTTTTTTATTCTGTGCCGCTTGAATATATGAATGAACAGCCGCTTCAACTACATCTGTTAATAAAACTTTTTCTGGATACACTTCAATTTTATTGTTGGATAACCTTGCCCAGGTAAGTAAGTTTTCCAAAAGGCGCAGTAAATTTTTTGATGAAACATTCATCTGCCCGATAATTTCTTTTTTATCTTTTTCATTTAATCTATCGAAATCTTCTTCCAGCAGTTCGGATATATTTACAAATGCGGCTATCGGATTTCTTAAATCGTGCGCAATAATTGAAAAGAATTTATCCTTAGTTGCATTCAAACCTGCAAGTACTTCATTCTTCTGGCTGATTTCTATTTGGCTCAAATTAATTTCTTTATTCTTTAATACAAGTTCATCTTTTGCTTTAAGGATCTTATTTCTATTTCTAAACAAGAGCCAAATAATAATAATTGAAGCAATTGCAAGCAGAGAAATTATTAGTGCAATAACTTTTTGTGAATAAATAATTTTTTTCTGCAGCTCATTTTCATTCATTAAAAGTTTTGTTTCGCGATCTTTCTGTTTCAGCTCATGCTTTGTTTGAAGTTCCTCAATCTTTTCCGAGTTGGCAATAGCATAAAGACTATCACTGTACTGCTTGTAAATTACTCTTAACTCATAAGCTTTTTTATAATCTCCTGTGTTGTAGTAAAGTGCAGCCAACTCCTGATTTAAAATGCTCAGATCGGTCAAAGAATTTATCTCTTCTGAAAGTATAACTGCTTCTTTAAGATTTTTTTCTGCTTCAGCATAGTTTTTAGTGTTATTATAGTATTTGCCAAGCTCGGTTAAAGCGTGAATGATCTCTAATTTATAATTAATACTGCGTGCAAGTTTTAACGATTCTTTAAAATAATTTTCTGCAGTTTTTTCTTTCCCATTTTTTAATTGAATTTGTCCCAAATTTGTATAAGCCCAAATAAGACTTTTAGAATCACCGGAAGCACGAGAATTTTCAATCGCTTTATTTAAATATTCCTCAGCTTCATTTAATCTACTTTTGTGTATATATATCTCCGCAATATAACTTTGCAGCAATGCTAAGGATGCTCTATCATTTCCATCAGCATAATCAAGCGCTTCAAGATAATATTTTAAACCGTTTTCTGTGTCTCCGCTGTTATCATACAATACGCCGATGTTTAACAAGGTATTTAATATCGTTGCCTTATCATTAATTTTTTTAGCGTAGTCAAGCGAATGGAAAAAGGTTTCAACTGCAAGATTAATATCACCTTTCATTTGATGATTGATTGCCTGAGAGTTAAATACTTTTATCAAACTCAGTGAATCGTGGAACTCTTCATAAATCGGAATGGCTTTTTCATAAAAGTCATCCGAATTATTAATTTCGCCTAAATGCCAAAGCGCAACGCCTTTATTAAAAAACGCATCGGCTTTACTCCATTTGTTATGGGTTTCATCCGATAATTCAATCGCTTCATCAAGATATTTTATTGCTTCATTTGGATTTTCGGAAGAAAGAAAATATCCAAGCTTAATTAATATCTTTAGTCTGGATTTTCCTTCAGCATTTTGCAGCTCCATCTTTAAAGAATCCACTTGTGATTGTGCATTTACAGCGAAACTCATCAATAAGATTGAAAGACTTAGAATTAGAAATATTTTGGGATGTTTAAACATTTTTGGTTTTTGAATAATATGATATTCCGCTTTGAGCAAACTTTATGAAAATAATATTAAAATCCTTTAGCGGATTTTAAAAAAAATATCATATATTTGTTCTCAAAATAACAACGGCATTGATAAAATACTATTTAAAAATATTCCCTTGATTTAAAGTTTGAAGCCACTTTAGGAGTGGCTATTTTTTTATTTAAACTATTAAAACTGTAATGATTAAACAAAAAATAAAAGCTAAACTAATTCTTGAAGATGGAAGTGAGTTTTCCGGTTTTAATTTTGGATTTGCAGGAAACACAAACGGCGAAGTTGTGTTTAACACCGGAATGGTGGGCTATCCCGAAACTATGACTGATCCATCTTACCGCGGACAAATTTTAGTTTGTACTTATCCGCTTATTGGCAATTATGGAATTCCATCGAAAGAAAAAGAAAATGGTTTGTATAAGAATTTTGAATCTGATCACATCCAATGCCGTGCTTTAATTATTACTAATTATTCATTTGAATACTCACATTGGAGTGCCGAGCAATCCTTATCTGATTGGATGATTGACGAAAAAATTCCCGGTATTTATGGAATTGATACAAGAATGCTTACAAGAAAACTTCGCGATAAAGGTACAATGCTTGGAAAGATTGTAGTTGATGAAAAATCCGAGATGAACCTGCCTACCGGACAGGCAGGATTTATTGATCCAAACAAAACAAATCTTGTTGGAGAAGTTAGCGTTAAAGAAGTTGTTGAATATAAAGCTGGTAAACAAAAAATAATTCTTGTCGATTGCGGAACAAAGAATAATATTATTCGTGCTTTTCTTGGAAGAGATATAACAGTTATCCGCGTTCCTTATGATTATGATTTTACAAAGATTGATGCAAACGGAATTGTAATTTCAAATGGTCCCGGCGATCCAAAATTAAATATTAAAACAATTGAACACTCTAAGATTGCGACGCAATCCAACAAACCAATTCTGGGAATTTGTCTTGGTTCACAAATACTTGCACTTGCTGCAGGAGCTAATACTTACAAATTAAAATACGGTCATCGCGGTCATAATCAACCATGCAACGAGCTTGGAACAAAACGATGTTACATAACCTCACAGAATCATGGCTACGCGGTTGATTCAAAAACTTTAGCACAAGATTGGCGAGAGTGGTTTATAAATGATAACGACGGAACGAATGAAGGAATAATTCATATATCAAAACCATTTTTTGCTTCGCAGTTTCATCCGGAAGCTTCTCCCGGACCGGACGACAGCGAATTTATTTTTGATATGTTTGTTAGAGCACTGAAATGATAATTGTGTCATCCCGTCCGCCGCGGCGAATCGTTTCGGGATCTCTGATAAGAATTTAAAGATGTTGAAACTAGTTCAGCATGACTTAATAAGAAAAATATTATGATAAAAAAAGGTAAACCAAAAAAAGTTTTAATACTTGGCAGCGGTGCGCTGCAAATCGGACAAGCTGGTGAGTTTGATTACTCCGGCTCGCAGGCAATTAAAGCACTTAAGGAAGATGGTATTACAACTGTACTTGTTAATCCAAACATTGCCACGATTCAGACATCGGAAAACTTTGCTGATAAAGTTTACTTTGTTCCGATTAAAACTGAGTTTGTTGAAAAGATAATTATTAAAGAACAGCCCGATTCAATTCTACTTCAATTCGGTGGACAAACAGCGCTTAATGTTGGCGTTGATTTATACGACAAAGGGATTTTAGAAAAGTATAATATTAAAGTTCTCGGCACTTCTGTTGAAGCAATAAAAGATACTGAGGATAGATTATTATTTGGTGATCGTGTTGCGGAAGTTGGATTAAAAGTTGCAAGAAGTAAAACCGCAAAAACTGTTGATGAGGCAGTACAAGCAGCAGAGGAAATTAATTTTCCTGTTATGGTTCGTATTGCTTATGCGCTTGGCGGATTAGGTTCGGGAATTGTAAATAACAAAGAAGAATTGATTGAAAAAGCGCGAAGAGCATTTTCATTTACAAATCAGATTTTAATTGAAGAATCTCTTTACGGGTGGAAAGAAGTTGAATACGAAATTGTCCGCGATCAATATGATAACTGCATTACAATCTGCTCGATGGAAAATATTGATCCGATGGGAATACATACCGGCGATAGCGTTGTAATTGCTCCTGTTCAAACATTATCAGCAAAGGAAAATTTTAAACTGCGATCTATCGGAATAAAACTTATTCGCCACCTTGGAATTATTGGTGAATGTAACATACAATATGCTCTTGATCCGAATTCAGAAGATTATAGAATTATAGAAGTGAACGCACGATTAAGCAGAAGCTCTGCGCTCGCATCAAAAGCAACAGGTTATCCGCTCGCTTTCATCGCAACAAAACTTGCGCTTGGTTATGCGTTAAATGAGGTTGTAAATATTATCACTCAGGAAACATCTGCAAACTTTGAACCTGCATTGGATTATGTAGCACTAAAATTCCCGCGTTGGGATTTGCAAAAGTTTCAGCAAGTAAGCACACAGCTAGGGTCCGAAATGAAATCCGTTGGTGAAGTGATGTCGCTCGGAAGAAGTTTTGAGGAAGTAATTCAAAAAGCTATTCGTATGCTTGATGTTGGGATGCTTGGTTTTACAGGAAACAAAATTAATTTTACAAATCTTGATAAAGAATTATCCGAACCAACTGATAAAAGAATTTTTGCAATAGCTGTTGCGTTAAAACAAGGTTATTCGGTTGATAAGATTCACGATCTTACAAAAATTACAAAATGGTTTTTGTACAAGATGAAAAATATTATTGATCTTGAAAATCATCTTGCAAAAATAAAATTGAAAGACATTGATTATGATTTGATGCGCCATTTAAAGCAATGCGGATTTTCAGATCATCAAATTGCACAAAATATAAACGCAGAGGAACTTGAAGTACGCAGTTATAGAAAATCATTAAATGTAATTCCAGTTGTTAAACAGATAGACACAATGGCGGCTGAGTTTCCTGCACAGACAAATTATCTTTACTTAACTTATCACGGAGTTGAAGACGATATTTCGCTCGGAGAAAAAGATCAAATAGTTGTACTTGGCAGCGGTGCGTATCGCATCGGTTCATCTGTTGAGTTTGATTGGTGCTGTGTTAATGCTGTTAATCAGGTTAATAAAAGCGGTTACAAATCAATAATGATAAATTGTAATCCCGAAACCGTAAGTACCGATTATGATATTTGTGATAAACTTTATTTTGAGCAATTAACTTTTGAACGTGTGCTTGATATTTATGATAAGGAAAATCCGCGCGGAGTAATTGTTTCAATGGGTGGTCAGGTTCCGAATAATCTCGCGATGAAACTTCACAACGCAGGAATAAAAATAATCGGAACATCGCCAATACAAATTGATAACGCTGAAAGCCGTCATAAATTTTCAAAGATACTTGATGCCATTGGTGTCGATCAACCCGAGTGGCGTGAAGTTACCACACTTGATGATGCAAAACAGTTTGCACAAAGTGTAAGTTATCCGGTTTTGATTAGACCAAGCTATGTTCTTAGCGGTGCTGCCATGAGTATCGTTTTAACTGAAGATGAACTTGAATTATATCTTAAAAAAGCAACTGACTTAAACTCAGAACATCCTGTTGTGATAAGTAAGTTTATTACTGATGCGAGAGAAATAGAAGTTGATGCAGTTGCAAACGAAGGCGAACTTTTCTGTTACGCAATAGCAGAGCATGTTGAAAATGCCGGTGTTCATTCGGGTGATGCAACAATTGTTTTGCCACCGCAGCGAACGTACTTAGAAATTATGCGCAAAGTAAAAATGATTACGCGTGAGATTGCAAAGGAATTAGAAATTACTGGACCATTTAATATTCAATACATCGCAAAG
>JBDTRQ010000329.1:0-3259 GCA_039931535.1 Ignavibacteriota bacterium | reverse complement strand
TGAAATAATTTATTCGTCCGATTCAACTAACATTAATAAAATGGTTGATAAGCGCGCCGAAAGCTGTTATGCCTGCCACGCTGAAGATAAACCTCTTGAACAGATTTCGATTACAGAAAGAACAAGAATTTTTAAAACGAGTAAAGATTCAAATCGTGTAATTGGAATTATCACACCAATTTATAATGAAAAATCCTGCTGGCAATCGGATTGCCATGCACATCCACAAGATCAAAAAGTTCTTGGTGTACTGGATGTTTCAATATCGCTCGCAGAAGTTGATAAGGCTATAGTTAGCAGTGAATGGAAAATTGTTTTGTTTTCTATAATTGCAATTCTGGGCGTTGGATTCGTAATTGCTTTTTTTATTCGTCGATGGGTTTCAAATCCAGTTAATGATTTATTGAACGGAACCTTGCAGGTAAGCCAGGGAAATCTTAATTACACAATTAAAGATATGGCTGATGATGAAATTGGTAAACTTGGAACATCATTTAATACTATGACGAAGAAATTAGCTGAAGCGAGGATGCAATTATTCCAATCCGATAAAATGGCATCGTTAGGCAGACTTGCCGCCGGTGTGGCGCATGAAATTAATAATCCGCTTACCGGTGTTTTAACATACAGCAGTTTTTTATTAAAGCGTACAAAAGATAATCCGGAGTTTCAGGAAGATTTAAAAGTAATTGTTAGAGAAACATTACGAAGCAGAGAAATAGTAAAAAGTTTATTAGACTTTGCACGACAATCCGTACCAAAGAAAGTAAACGCAAACATTAATGAGATTATTGATAAAGCAATCAGCGTTATCGAAAATCAGTTAACTTTAAAGAAAGTAAAGATTGTAAAACAAACTGAAACAAATCTTCCAAGCCTTACCGTTGATGCAAATCAAATTCAGCAAGTAATAATTAATTTGCTTGTAAATGCTTCGGATGCAATTGGAAAAGACGGCGGATCGATAACAATAATTACAAAACAAATTGCATTAGCTCCTGTTGGTATTGCACAAATTAAAAAAGCTGCCTGCCCTAAAAGACATAGTTTAATCGATAACGATTATAAAATTGATGGATTACCTGCAATAAAAGTAAAAGTGATTTCAGGCAATAACGAAGGCATCATACATCTTGATCCGGTTTATGGAAAACATAGAAATAATTTTGATACCGGTTTTAAAATTGAAAAAGATGCAAAGTTTGTTTGCCCGGATTGTAATAATTCAGTTGTAGAGCAGGATAAACTCTGTCCGATTTGCGGCGCCCCAATAATATCTTTTGAAGTAAGCGGGCAGGGAATTTATGAAGTTTGTTCTTCAGTAAACAGTAATTGGGAAAGATGGGATTATGTTGATTCATTAGGTCTTAAGGAATACATAGAAATTAAAATTGCGGATACCGGAAGTGGAATTTCTAAAGAAGATCTTTCTAAAATTTTTGAACCATTCTTTTCTACAAAAGGACAAAAAGGAACCGGACTTGGGTTGGCTGTAATATGGGGAATAATTGATAATCATAACGGAACAATAACTGTTGACAGCGAACTTGATAAAGGAACAACTTTTATTATCAGACTTTCGCTATCGCAGCAAAGATAAATTTTAAAAATGAATAAAGTAAAAGACATATTAGTAATTGATGATGAACAAGTAATTGTAGATGCGGTAATTAAAATTTGTTCGCTTGATGATTATACTGTTGATTCTGCAACAAATTTTAAAGAAGCAATTGAAAAGATTTCAAAAAGTTATTACCCAATTATCCTTTGCGATATAATGATGCCGGATGGCAGTGGCTTTCAGGTTTTGGAAGAACTTAATAACAAAAAAATTAATAGCACGGTTATTATGACAACAGGTTATTCAACTGTTGAAAACGCTGTTAACTCTCTTTATAATGGTGCTGTGGATTTTATTCCAAAACCATTTACAGTTGATGAATTGTTAAGTTCACTTTATCGTGCAAACAAATATCAAAAATTAAAGGATAGACAAAAAGTTTTATCATTACAAAAAAATACAGATGAAATTCTTTACGTTAATTGTCCCACAAAATATTTTAGGTTAGGGTATTCATCCTGGATGGTTCAGGATCGTGAAGGTTCTGTGTTAGTCGGAGTTTGCGATTTGTTTATCAAAACTTTTGAATCGGTTAGAGAAATAGAATTACAAGATGTTGATGATGAAATTGCACAAGGAATTTGCTGCGTTTCTTTTACTTCCGTTGCGGATAGAGTACACAAATTATTGGCACCGATTTCAGGAAGAATAGTTGAGGTGAATAATAATTTAAAAGTAAATCCAAATATTGTAGAAAAAGATCCATTTTTTGAAGGATGGATTTATCGCATCATTCCTGCAAACTATGATTATGAAATTAAGCATTTAATTTCTTGCAGTTCAGATAGGCTGTAAAATGTTAGAAAATTTAAAAGGATAAAAAATTATTTTACGATAGGAGAAATATCATGCCACTTTTCATATTAGCCATTGTCATTTTCATCATTGCGGATATTCTTATCCGTATGGTTGGAAAAAGAATGACAGAAAAAAAACAAAAGCAAGAGCGCGAAATTGTTCTAACTGAAAGTCTTAAGCTTGATTTTACAAATGAGGCTAAAACTCTAAAACGTGCCGAAGTTCCAAATCCAAAAGCAAAAATTTTGTGTGTGGATGATGAAGAAGTTATACTTGGCAGTTTTAGAAAAATTTTAGTTTTGGATGGATATTCTGTTGATACTGTAGAAACAGGGCAGGAAGTACTTGGCTTGATACAAAAACATCATTACGATTTTCTTTTTACAGATTTAAAAATGCCACTGATGGATGGAGTTGAAGTTACAAAATCAGTTAAACATCTTCGTCCTGATATCGATGTAATTATAATAACAGGTTACGCATCGGTCGAAACAGCAGTTGAAACAATGAAGTATGGTGCTTTGGATTATGTTCAAAAACCATTTACTGAAGATGAACTAATTGCGTTTGTTCAAAAATCATTAATTAAACGTCAGGATAAAATTCAGAAACAGTTAAAACCAAAAGTTCATATTACACACGTTTCAACTTCGGATGATTTTTCACAGGGTGAATTTGCAATTCCCGGTGGAGTATTTATCGCAAAGAATCACACATGGGTTAGTATGAATCAGGCTGGCATTGCAAAAATTGGCATCGATGATTTTGCAAAAAAATTAATTGGACGAGTTTATTCAATTGAACTTCCGAATCTTGGAATGAATGTTAATGCAGGGCAGC
>JBDTRQ010000328.1:0-6554 GCA_039931535.1 Ignavibacteriota bacterium | reverse complement strand
GGTGCGCCATCCGCGGGAACCGTTTACGGAATTGGAAAAGTCCATAATCGTAATTGTGTTATAGTTGCCAACGATGCAACCGTAAAAGCCGGTGCGTGGTTTCCTATCACAGCAAAAAAGAACTTGCGTGCCCAAGAAATTGCAATGGAAAACCGCATTCCAATTATTTATTTGGTTGATAGCGCCGGGGTTTTCCTTCCATTACAAGAAGATATTTTTCCTGATAAAGAACACTTCGGAAGAATTTTTCGCAACAATGCAAAAATGTCTTCGATGGGCATACCACAAATTGCAGCAATAATGGGACCTTGTGTTGCAGGCGGTGCGTATCTTCCAATCATGAGTGATGAAGCGTTGATTGTTGAGGGCCATGGTTCCGTTTTTCTTGCAGGCTCTCATTTGGTTCGTGCGGCAATTGGAGAAGTGATTGATAACGAAAGACTTGGCGGTGCAAATGTTCAATCAAATATTTCCGGCGTTACAGATTACATTATGAAAAATGATGAGGAATGTATTGCACAAATCAGAAGTTTGTTAGAAAAATTTGGAAAGAATGAAACTGCTGGATTTAATAGAGTTGAGAGTAAACTTCCAAAGTTTTCATCAAAAGAAATTATAGGAGTTATTCCCGAGGATACTTTAAAACCTTACGATACTTATGAGTTGATTTCCCGTATAGTTGATGACTCAGAAATTGATGAATACAAATCTGGTTATGGAAAATCTCTAATCACTGCTTACGCAAGAATTGATGGATGGGCTGTGGGAATAGTTGCAAACCAAAGAAGCGTTGTAAAAACTGAACAGGGTGAGATGCAAATTGGCGGCGTTATTTATTCGGATTCTGCAGACAAGGCAACACGATTTATAATGAATTGTAATCAGAAAAAAATTCCTCTACTATTTTTACAAGATGTAACTGGATTTATGGTTGGCAGTAAAGCAGAACACGGCGGAATAATAAAAGACGGTGCTAAAATGGTTAACGCTGTTGCAAATTCCGTTGTACCAAAAATTACAATCATAACTGGTAACAGTTTTGGTGCGGGTAACTACGCAATGTGCGGCAAAGCCTACGATCCGCGTTTTATTTTTGCTTATCCAAATGCTAAAATTTCTGTAATGGGCGGTAGCCAAGCAAGCAGTGTTTTATTAGACATCAAACTAAAGCAGGAAGAAAAAAGCGGAAACAAGTTTACAGATGCTGATAAAAAGAAATTGTTGAATGATATTCAAAAATCTTACGATGATAAAAGTACTCCGCTCTACGCAGCAGCAAGATTATGGGTTGACGAAATTATTAATCCATCAGAAACACGTGAATGGATTTCGATGTGTTTAGAAGTTGCAAATAATAATTCGGAAATTCCAAAATTCAATCCTGGGATTATTCAAACATAAAAAATGAAAAACCTTTTTCGTTTGTTATTATTTTTTCAGTTGACAATTTTTGCGCAACAAAGTGATCTTTCTAAATCCGTAAACCACATTTCCGAATTTATTGCATCAGAAAAATTTATTGAGATCAGAAATGTTTGTAATGATTTAGCATCAACAGATTCCATATTTAATGAAGCTATTAAAATAACAGATGGAAATATATCCGATGCGCTTTTAGCTTTGATGTTAGCAACAGTTCCATATCGCGAAGTTCCGATTCAGATTCCAATTTTAAATTCTGTTGTTAATTATCCATTAACATCTGCGGATGAAGAAACTTTTTTTAAAAAGAACGAAAACCTGCCGCGATATTTATTTTTTGATACACCACAAAATGGTTACGGCGATAAAGATAAACTTGCACATTTTTTTGGCAGCGCATATCTTTCTTTTGAATCAAACATTTTTGATTTGGGAAAGCTAATTGGTTATTTTGTGGAAGCTTTTGAGGAAAGTTTTAAAGTTCAATCAAGTGTAGATGCGCGCGATTTAGATGTAAACGATTACGGTAGATTATTCGGAACTTTAATTAAGGAAAACGAAAAGCTGCAGCCATCACAAATATTTTTATTACGTTCACTAAGTTTTTTTAGAGTACAATTATGAAATCAGTTTTAATTATTGATGATGAAATTCAAATCTGCGAAAGCATAAGTATGATTCTGGATTACGAAGGTTATGCTGTTGAATTTACAACAAGTGCTAACGAAGGACTTGAAAAATTTTCTTCCAAAGATTTTGCAGCAGTATTTCTTGATATTCAAATGCCGGAGATGAATGGATTTGAAGTACTAAAAAAAATTAAAAAACAAAAACCTACAGCTTCGGTAATAATAATTTCAGCTCACGGAAGTGTTGAAAATGCTATTAAAGCAACTCGACTTGGTGCGTTCGATTTTCTTGAAAAACCAATTGACCGTGATAAACTTTTAATAAGTGTGCGCAACGCAGCCGAAAATGCATCTTTAAAAAAAGAGAACGAAGAAATTAAAAAAGTTTGGGTTGATGATGGAGAAATTCTTGGAAAAAGTAAAGCAATACAAAATATTATGCAGATGATTGATAAAGTCGCTCCGCTTGATACAAGAGTTTTAATTACAGGTGAAAATGGAACGGGTAAGGAATTAGTTGCCCGCGCTATTCATAAAAAAAGTGAAAGAAAGGATAAATCTTTTATAGAAGTTAATTGCGCTGCAATTCCAAATGAGTTAATTGAATCTGAATTATTTGGTCACGAAAAAGGATCTTTTACTGGAGCTGTGCAGCAGAGAATCGGAAGATTTGAACTCGCAAATAAAGGCACATTGTTTTTAGATGAAGTTGGAGATATGTCTCATCAAGCACAAGCAAAAGTTTTACGTGCAATTGAAGATGGAAGGATTGAACGAGTTGGCGGTGGTAAAAAAATTGAAGTTGATGTGCGTTTGATTGCAGCAACAAATAAAAATCTAAAAGAAGAAATTGAAAAAGGAAATTTTAGAGAAGATCTTTTCCATCGTTTAAATGTAATTCCAATTAATGTTCCGCCGTTACGAGAACGATCAGAAGATATTCCAATTTTAGTTGAGAAATTTACCAATGATATTTCTGTTAAGCATAAAAAACCATTAACAAAATTTTCTGATGATGCTTTGCAAGTACTTAAAAATCAATCGTGGACAGGCAATGTGCGTGAATTAAGGAATATTATTGAGCGAATAATCATAATCGTTGATAAAAAAGAAATTACAGCTAAAGATATTGTATCTATGTTTGCAGGCAATCAGCATTCTGTTGATGAACTTGTTGACATAAGTAATTCATTTCAAGAGTTTAAAGAAAAAGCTGAGCGCGTTTTTATACTTAAACAGCTTCGCGCAAACGATTGGAACATCAGCAAAACTGCAGAGATACTTGAAATTCAACGCAGCCATCTCTACAATAAAATGAAAAAATATGAAATTGAAAAGGATGAATAATGGCAACGATATTTTCTAAAATTATTAATAAAGAAATTCCTGCTGATATAGTTTTTGAGTCAGAAAATGTTTTGGCATTTAAAGACATTAATCCGCAAGCGCCAGTTCACATTTTAATTATACCAAAAATAGAAATCCCAAAAGTAACCGATATTAAAAGCAGCGAACACGCTGCACTGCTCGCAGAAATGATTGATACAGCAAATAAAATTGCAAAAGAAATGGGCATTGCGGATGAAGGTTTTAGATTGGTTTTTAATTGCGGTAATAATGGCGGACAGGAAGTTTATCATTTGCATTTACATCTTCTTGGCGGAAGAAAAATGAATTGGCCTCCGGGTTGATTTGATTCTAGCAAACTTGAAAATAATTTTCCATTCCATTTATTTTTTTATCCTCACCAGTGTTACCGAATAATAATGATTCATATCCAAACTTATCACGAATTCTTGTAACTGCGCGCAGCATTTTTTTTCTTTTCATTTCGTAGTCTTCAAATAGAAATTCCTGGTCGTTGAATGGGGAAAAATTTGTGATACCAACGCCAATCAATCTTACTCCAACTCTTCTTGTTCTTGCTTTTTTCATTAAATCCCACGCGGTTTCAAAAATAATTTTATCGTCATCAGTTGGCTTTATAGTTTTTGCACGAGTTAATGTTTGAAAATCTGTGTAACGTAATTTTATATCTATAGTTGATGCTTCCCAGTCTTTTTTACGCAAAGATTGAGCAACTTTTCCAGTTAGATAAAACAATGTGTTTTTAATTTCATCTTCACTGGTAACATCATTACCAAAGGTTGTTTCGCGGGAAATACTTTTTCTTGTGCGCTGGATTGTTAAATATTCTGTTCCTTCACCATTTGCTTTACGCCAAAGATCAACTCCATATTTTCCAAACGCAGTACCAAAGTAATCCGATGGCAGGTTTGTGATATCTCCAATTTTATAAATTCCACGCGCATTTAATCCTTGCTTTGTAACTTTTCCTACACCGGGAATTGTTTCCACAGGCATTGGAGAAAGAAATTCTTTTTCCATTCCTGGAATTATATAAGTAATTCCTTTTGGCTTCATGCAATCGGAACCAATTTTTGCAATAGTTTTATTGTTTCCAATTCCGATAGAAATCGGTAAACCAATTTTATCCCAAATTTCTTTTTGCAATCTTGTAGCAAAGCCAAACATTGAGCCGTACATTTTTTGAGTACCCGTCATATCAAGATAGAACTCATCTATTGAAGCTTGTTCAATTAAGGGAGCATATTGTTCTAAAATATTTTTAACAGTTTTTGAAAAACGTGTATATTCATCTCCGTGCCCGTGCAAATAAATTCCATGCGGACAAAGTTTGTACGCAGTTCTTATTGGCATTGCAGAGTGTAAACCAAAAGCACGAGCTTCATAAGAACAGGCAGCAACAACTCCCCTTCCATACTTTGGATCGCCGCCAACAATTACAGGTTTGCCATTAAGTTTGGGATCGAGGATTCTCTCTACAGAAACAAAAAAAGCATCAAGGTCTAAATGAAAAATTGTACGCATAATAAAAAAAGACTTTTAATATTTACCTCAGATTTAATATAGATTTAAAAGTCCAGCGACAGCAGAAGTTTTAAAGTTTGAAATTAAATCAAAATTTTTTTTTAATATATTTTCTATCTCTAAAGTAGTGCAATTACCTTGCCTCATCCAGATTACAAATGGAGGAAATCCAAAAAGCAAACTCTTCTCAGCAAAATCAGCATCTTTTGTTACGATAATTAAATCATTTACCTTAGCATAAAGCCAGATTTCTGAATCAGAAGATTTATCCAAACCTACGCTTAAAACATGAATACAGTCAGGATATAGATTTCCTAAATTATCAATCAACTTTGGAGATATATTTTGATCAAACAACAATTTCATAACGAAGCTGAAGTTAATCTGCTTTCACGATCGGCAGCGTAGCTTAAACAAGCATAAATATCTTCTTTTGTTAGATACGGAAAATCTTCAAGAATTTGTTCAATTGTCATTCCAGAAGCAAGATATCCAAGCACATCATATACAGTAATTCGCATCCCTCTAATACAGGGCTTACCGCCTCTTTTATCAGGCTCAACTGTGATTATATTTTTATAGTCTTGCATGAACTCTTTCCTTTTTTTAGCAAAATAATCAATATAAACTAAACAATAAAGTAAGCTTTAATTAACAAATATCTCTTCCAACCTTGGATAAGCCTTTAAGATTGTTGGAGGCATTTCTACTTTTGTTTTTTCTTCAAGCAAATGAATCAGTTCAAAAGCATTTGCAACTGCGTCACCTTGCGGATGATTATTCATTATCACATTTACTTCTTTAACTTTTTGATACATAGATTTTATTTTTTGTTCAATCTCAACTAATTCTCCGGGAGAATAAAGATAACTGTAACGTGAACTTTGTTCTTCATAAGTCTGTGGTTTGCCAAAGTTAGACAATGATTTTTTCCACGCTTCTATATTTCTTCCGTGAAAACGGATGTAAGCTTTTTCATTTGTAATAATCGGATCAAACTCAATTGCTTGCCCGATTTGCGGCTGATCAATAGTACAGAAAGTTAGATCATTTTCTTTAAAGAATTCTAATGCACGATTATTTTTCCAGCTTAAATGTCGAACCTCTACAAAACAATTTACATCAGAAAAAATATCTCGGAGTTTTTGTATGTGCTGTACGGAATTTCCATCGAATGGAAATGAATATGGAAATTGAATGAGCAATCCACCAAGTCTTTCTGATTTTCTTAATTGTTCAAGATTGTATCGCACAGCTTTTATGTTTTGTTCATCAAACTTTCTTTTGTGTGTAAAATCCTGATGAAGTTTTATGTGAAAAATAAAATCATTTGAATCTTCGACTTTTTTTATCCAGCCATCAACAACTTTTGGACTTATGTAAGTGTAGTAGGTTGAGTTCACCTCAACACAATTAAAGTAGTGCGAATAAAATTGCAGCCAGTCAAATCCACCAGTTTGATTTTTAGGATAAAAATTTGGCACCCAATCTTTGTAAGACCAGCCTGCAGTACCAATATTGAATTTACACATTTGTACTTTCCTGTTTTTACGAAACATTTTTAGTTTGATTAAAACTAAATAGATACTGTAAAACCATTTTAAATCAACA
>JBDTRQ010000327.1:0-3865 GCA_039931535.1 Ignavibacteriota bacterium | reverse complement strand
AAGATGATGTTGTAGCTGAATGATAATTATTTTTACAACAAACACGCCAGTAATTATTTTTAATTCTCAATTTCACTTGTAGTTATTGAATAAATTTAAATGTTTAAACGAGTCTTAATCTTCTCTATACCTTTGATTCTTTGCCTCTCAAAGATTTCGTTCAGTCAATCTTACTATGATTTTGAACTTACCGCTATAAATTTTAAAGGAAATAATTTCTTTTCATCATCTGATCTGCTTTCAAATATCGAAAGTAAAGAAACACCAATGTGGCTTTGGAAATTTTTAAACTCATTTACTCCATTTGGTGATGAGCCTGTTTATTTTGATTCATCAAAAATATCTATAGATGAACTTGCGATAAAAGAATTATATCGATCGAACGGGTTTTTTAATGCTGAAGTTACAAATGATATTGTTGTCGATTCAGCGGATCAATCCGTTAAGATAGATTATTCTATCACTGAAAATGAGTTCTCTAATTTTGGTAATATAAATATTAACGGTTTGGATGGGCTAAGCGATTATGATTATGAACGGATGATCAATGAATCATACACTCTTGATTCAACCAAAAGATTTTCCGAAACAGAAGTACAAAATAATATCTCATCAATCAGAAGATTTTTAGCAAACAACGGTTACATTTTTGGCGGATATGACAGCACAATTGTTATTATTGATACTGTTAAACAAAAGACTGATCTTGATCTTTATTTTCATAGCGGAGATAAATATTTAATTGGTAAAACTGTAATTAATAAAAGCGGAAAATCGACTGAACAAGTTAATAATTCGCTTATTGCTGAAATTGCTGATTTAAAAGAAGGACAAACATACGATCAATCTAATATTGATAGAAGTGAATTAAGATTATTAAAAACAGAACTCTTTAATTCATTGGATATAAATCCAATTATAAACGATACATCTAATTTAAAAATTCCAATTGAAGTAAATGCAACTATCGGATCATTGAATGAACTTTCACCAGAAATAAAAGCAGATAATGAGTTTAGCAGTTTTAATCTCGGTTTGGGTATTGGTTACACAAGAAAAAACTTTTTGGGTGATGCAAGAAAACTAACTGTTTCTACCTCATTTAGATTGATTGATATATTAAACATTAACTTTAATAGTCTATTTAAATCGGCAGCAGATAGAGACTCAACTTATCAGGGCGTAGCCGATTTGAATTTAAAACTTGAGCAGCCATTTTTATTTGGCAAACCAATCTTAACAACAACTGAGCTCTATTTAAGATCACGAACTTTAAAATTTTCTACCGAAAACTCTTATGGTGGTGCACAAAGATTTGATTTTGAATTGCCGGCACACACTTTCATCACTCTTTTACGTCCATTTTTAAGTATTGATATAGCCGAACAGGAAGATGTTACCCAAGAAACATTACTCGGCTCAATTTTTACACTTACGAAAACTGATAATAGTTTAACCCCTGGAATAGGCGTTGAGTTTGGATCATCAAAGACTGACGATATTTTATATCCAACACAGGGCAGTTATCTTTTTTTTACACCTGAATTATTTTACTCACGGACTGATAGAAATATTGTTTTAAAAGAAGTTGTAACTTCAGCACGAAATGATTCATCAATTATAGGCAATATTTATTTTTATCGATTACAAGCCGGCGGTTCAAATTATTTATCTTTAAATAAAGATAGATCTTTAGTGTTCGCATCAAAACTAAGAGTTGGATACTCGCAGCCAATTACCGGTTCTGATAATTCAAATATTACATCGGAAAAATTAATCCCGCCGAATAAAACATTTTATGCCGGCGGCAGCAACTCAGTACGAGGTTGGAAATCCAGGGAATTAACTCCCAGGGATACTGTAAATTATTTTGGAATTACCACTGAAACCGATGCACTTAGAGGTGGAACCTTTTGGCTTGAAGGATCATTTGAAGTTAGACAAAAACTTAATCAATATTTTGGTTTTGCTGTTTTTGCTGATTATGGAAATACCTGGAATGGCTGGCGGGAAATGCAGGCAAAAGATATTGCCGTTGCAGTTGGATTTGGAATTAGAGTTTATACTCCAATTGCACCTTTTAGGTTAGATTTTGGAACAAAATTCTACAATCCTGAAGATCAAAAAATGATATTTAAGAAAAAATTACTTGATAATATTACAATCCATTTTGGCATTGGCGAGGCATTCTAATCTTTGCTAAGAGCCTTAAATTCGCTATCTTTCTACCCCTTTTATAAAAGAATAATATGATTTTAAGCATGACAGGTTACGGCAAAGGAACTGCCTCAAATGGTAAATGGCAGGCTGATGTCGAAGTTAAAAGTATAAATAGCAGATATTTAGAAGTTTTTTTAAAATATCCTCCTATTCTTGCAAATAAAGAATATGAGCTAAGAGAATTAATTAAATCTAAAATCAGACGCGGCAAACTTAACGTTAGTATTCAAATCAAAAAAAACGGATTTGAAGATGAAGCCGTTTCATTGGATGAATCAAGATTAAAAAATTATCTAGCACTTATAAAGAAGATTAAAAAATCAGCAAAGATAAACGATAAGATTAAGTTAGATCACATACTTATGAGCCGTGATATTTTTTCTGCATCGGTTGAAGAGATAAGCGAAAAAGAATTTGAAGTTTTAAAAAAATCAATTCTTCTTTCATTGGATTCGCTTATGCAGATGAAAAAAAATGAAGGCAACGAATTAGAAAAAGATTTAAAGAAACGCGTTAAGTCAATCGAAAAATATCTTGATCAGATTGAAAAAGATGCGGAGCCAAGTGTTGGAGAACATTTTGCTAAGTACAAAGAAAAAGTAAAAAATCTTCTTGAAGATAATGCGGGAATCAATAACGACAGGCTTGAAACTGAATTAGCAATGATGGCTGAACGTGCTGATATTACTGAAGAATGTGTGCGATTACGAAGTCATATAAAATTTTTGTTAAGCAGTATTGATAAAGAAGAAGACCCTGGAAGAAAATTAAATTTCCTTTGCCAGGAAATGAACAGAGAAGCAAATACAATTTCTGCAAAAACACTTTCAACGGCTATCACGCATAACTCGGTTCATATAAAAGAAGAGATTGAAAGAATACGAGAACAAATTCAGAACATAGAATAAGGTGGAGAAGAAAGGAAAGATAATTGCAGTATCATCACCAAGCGGCGGCGGAAAAACTTCTGTTGTAAAAAAACTTCTAAAAGATTTTCCGGATATTGTTTTTTCTATTTCCCTTACAACACGCCCTATACGATCCAACGAAGTAAATGGCGTTGATTATTTTTTTGTTAGCGATGAAGAATTTGAGCGAAGAATAAAAGATAATGAGTTTATCGAATGGGAAAGATTTTACGATTACTATTACGGGACTTTAAAAAGATTTGTTGAAGATAATATTAACGCCGGTAAATCTGTTCTTTTTGAAGTTGATGTAAAAGGCGCTTTATCTTTAAAGAAAATTTATCCCGATAGTATTTTAATTTTTATTGATCCGCCTTCTTTTGATGAACTTGTTGTTAGATTAAAAAACAGAAAAACCGAAAATGAATCTGATCTTCAGAAAAGAATTGATAGAGCAAAAATGGAGTTGAGCTTTAAACAGGATTTTGATTATATTTTTGTTAACGATGAGCTAAATAAAGTATATATAAACGTAAAAAAATTAATTAGTGAAAAAATAAATAAGGAGTAAATTAAATGAATCTTATACCGGTTGAATTACGAGACATAGATAAACGTGCTGAAAATGTTTATGAAGCTATTTGTGTTGCAGGCCTACGAGCACGCCAGATTAATGACGAAAACAAAATTGAATTTAATGCGATGTTAAATACAATACCTTCAACAGGGTCTGATGA
>JBDTRQ010000326.1:0-2234 GCA_039931535.1 Ignavibacteriota bacterium | reverse complement strand
GGATGGAAAAAGATTTTTTACTTTTTTTAATTCATCTAAAGTGTGAGCAGGATTTACACCGTGTCTTAACTTCAAATTCTTTTTTAATATTTCGTAATATTCATCAAATCTTTCAGTCTCAACAATTTCAACTCCTTTTTTAAGTGCTTTTTTTGTAGCTGTTCTTGCTTCTGCACGATAAGTATTTAACAGTTGATCAGGTTCAAAATCTAATTGAACAACACTTGAAACTTCTCTTTTTAGATATTGAAATCCATTTCGTACTAAAGCAAAATCAAGATAGTTGGAATACTTTGTTTGATAAATTATCGGAGCTAAGGTTAATTGAATACGATCTGCTTTATGTGATTTAGCGTGTTCAATCATCATATCAACAAGATCGTGAGCTTCTTTAAAGTTTAGTTCGCTGTTGTAAACAAAACCGCCGTAAGATGCGCCGGGATGTGATGATAATATTTTTTTTCCATCTCTTTCGATTAAAGCAGCAGTAAAAATGGAATGCAGTTTTCCATCCTTAGTTACACAAATCGATTTATCTTTAAATTTATTTTTATCGTGATAAGCAAGAAATCTTCTTTTGCTGAACATTGTTCCGTTATCAGACTGCTCAACAAAATCATCCCATTGCTCGGAAGTTATTTTTTTATTATCAAATTGAAAATATTCTAACATAATTTTTCTGTTTAATGTTGATAAATTTTTCTCACTTAAAAATAAGATTATGCGGATAGAGATGAAACAAACAAACCCAGTTTCTGATGGAAACCGGGCTTGATAAAAAGAAAAATTATTTGGTAATCGCTATTTAATTAACATCATTTTTTTTGTTTGAACAAAATCACTTGCTTTGATTCTATAATAATATATTCCACTAGCCAGTAATGAAGCATCAAACTCAACTTCATATCTTCCAGCGGGCTTTTCTGCATTTACCAATGTCCTTATATTTCTTCCTAGAACATCAAATATTTCAAGTTTAATATTGGAAATCTTTGGAACCTCATATTTTATAATTGTACTCGGATTAAACGGATTTGGAAAGTTCTGATAAAGTGCATAATCAAATGGTTCAGTTACTACTTCTACCTCATCTGAGTATGAAAATGTTCCGTCGAAATCTATCTGTTTTAATCTATATAATAATTTTGTGACATTGATTTCAGAAATATCATCTTCATAAAAATATGATGTATGTTCTGTTGTTGTTCCTTTACCTGTTCTAAAACCAATTGTTGCCCAATCATAATTTTCAATTTTCCTTTGAATCTCAAATCCTTGATTGTTTAGTTCTGTTGCTGTTTGCCAATTTATATTTACTTTGGTTCGATTCAATGTGGCAGTAAATGAAGTCAATTCAACAGGAGTAAACCAAATAGCCGCATTCAATATTGTTCCATAATCACCCACTGCCCAGGCTGAATTGCCAGAAGGATAAACAAAATTTATCGATCGTAGGTTTGATGAAGTATTTTCAAACACCCAAGAATTACCACTATTATGAGATTCCATAATGAAAGGAGTGCCATCAACTTTTTTTCCACCATAAATTCCAATATGCAGGTTGCTTTTAGAAGCGATGCTATTAAGATCATAATCACTGGAGGCTGAGATAGTAACCCAATTTAATCCAGCATCTTCGGACTTCATTATCAGACCATCTTTACCAACTAACCATATATTATTTTGTGTATGAATCAGAATAGACATTATGTCTTTATTTGTTCCAAGACTGATCTGAGTCCAATTGCTTCCTGAATCACTCGTTCTTAATAAGAGCCCATTATTACCTCCGATAAACCCTAATTGCGAACTGAACTTAACAAAATTTAGATCTTCAGTAGTTGTAACGGTTTCCTGAAGCCAGGTATTCCCACCATCTTGAGTTTTTAATAACAATCCTTCATCACCAACAGCAATTCCATTCAATTCAGCTATGAATTGCATTGAATTTACTATTTGTCCAACAGAATTATATTTCAGTTCAAGATTTTCACCTTTGTTATCACATTTATAAATAACTGATCTACCTCCATTAAGATAATCGAAACCTCCGATAAATAATTCTGAATTATTTTTGGAAACAATACATTTTAGCTTTTGATTTTGATGAATCGATTTGGTTCTCCATAGAGGATGCGAATTGATTATTGAACTCTCATAATTTAGATTAAGTGTATCTTGTTTCCATCCAATCGCAAAAACTTCACCGCCTGGTATTTCTATTATACTTTCAA
>JBDTRQ010000325.1:0-2805 GCA_039931535.1 Ignavibacteriota bacterium | reverse complement strand
CCAACTCACCTGTTTCCAAAATAACTTTCAAGTGGGCGTCTCCACAGGCTTTTTTTATTGTAGCAATTTCATCAAACACAAATTGATAATCCCCTGAAAGGAATTCACCTCGTGAAATAACCATATCAATTTCATCAGCTCCTTGATCAACAGCAGTTTTAACATCATTTAATTTTACATTTAATGCTGCCTGTCCGCTTGGAAAAGCTGTTGCAACGGATGCTACGTGAACGCCACTACCTTCAAGTGCTTTTTTAGCAATACCCACAAATGATGGATACACACAAACTGCAGCGACTTTTGGAATATCACTATATAAATTATTAGGATGCATAGCTTTATAGCACAACTGCTGAACTTTACCTCTAGTATCTTTCCCTTCCAAAGTTGTCAGATCAATCATACTTATAGCTAAATTCAATCCTTCTTTTTTTGACGATGTTTTTATGCTCCGTGAGCTAAATCGGGCTATCCTCTCATCGACACCAACAGTTTCATAAACTGGTAAGTTATTTAAATTTGGAAGCATGTGTGTAATTTATTAACAAAATATTATAAAATTTAACTTTATTATTTTATTTATTCAAAATTATAAAAAATATTCTTTATTACTTCACTCTATTAATTTTTAAATATGCTTTAAAAGTGTTACTTAACAACATCGCAATTGTCATTGGCCCAACTCCACCTGGCACAGGAGTAATGAATGAAGATTTTTTGGAAACATTTTCAAAATCAACATCCCCAACTATCCTATATCCTTTTGGTTTTGTTGCATCTTCAATTCTATTTATTCCAACATCTATTACAACAACTCCATCTTTTACCATATCTGCTTTTATCATTTCAGCTTTGCCAATTGCTGCGATTAAAATATCAGCCTGCTTTGTGTAATAAGAGATATCCTCTGCCGCAGAGTGAACGATTGTAACAACTGAATTTGCGCCATCAGCTTTTTGCAGCATTATATTAGCAATCGGTTTTCCCACAATGTTACTGCGCCCAACAACCACAACGTGTTTGCCTTTTGTTTCAATTTTATATCGCGCCAACAATTCCTGAATACCTGCCGGAGTACAGGATGCAAATGTATCTTTACCGATTACAAGATTACCGACAGAGATTGGATGAAAACCATCGACATCTTTAGTTGGTGAAATTGTTTCGATCACTTTATCTTCATTAATATGTTTTGGTAGTGGAAGCTGAACAAGTATTCCGTGATAATCATTATTTTGATTGTAAGATTGGATGAGTGATAAAAGTTCTACTTCCGAAATGTCAGCACTCAACTTTTCTGTTTTTGTTCTCATCCCAATTTCTTCACAAGCTTTGCCTTTGCTTGCAACATAAATTTGTGAAGCTGGATCATCTCCAACAATTATCGCAACAAGTCCCGGGACATTTTTTCCTTCAGCTTTAAGCTGAGATATTTTATCCTTTAGTTCGCTGCGAATATCAGACGCAACTTTTTTTCCATCAATTAAAATCATAACTAACCTTGCTCAGAGTTATTACAAATAATTTAAAATCGTAGCACAGACTTAAGTCTGTGTTACGGGAAAAGAACAAAACAAAATCTTTTGAATAAGGTGAGATCATAGTTAACTCAACTATAAGTTATGTTGTATTTTTTCTTTAAGTGACTTAAAATCTTTTTATCGTTCATTATATCTTTATAAAACGGATTTGAATTCTGCCATCCTGTTTTTTTATCAGTTCGATAATTTTCAAGTCGCCTTAAAGTTATCTCACAATACACAGGATCATAATCAAATGTGTAGCAGTTGCGTCCCAGAATTTCACTTGCAATTAATGTTGTACCGGAATGTGAAAAAAAATCTGTAACCAATTCTTTTTTATCAGATGATGCTTCCACAATTCGCATAATTGCTTTTAACGGTTTTTGCGCAAAACATCCATTTACATTTTCTTCCATCCGGTAAAACACCTGCTGCACATCAATCCAAACATTGCCTGCACGGATAAATTTTGATTTACTTCTTTCACTATTTTCTGTACGATCACCGCCAACATTTTTATAATAACCCTTTAATACTTTTGGAATATCTGTGTATTCAGATTTTATATTGAATTTTGGTTTTCCCATTGTGTAATAAAGCAGTTCCTGCCTAATCGCCATCCAATTATATTGTGTGCCGTAGCCACGCTGGTTTCGCATCGTAATAAAGCTGCGCGAAGTTAATCCAGTTGATTTCATCATTTCAACAAATCCGCCAAACGGTTCAAAATGATTTGATTGATCTGCACCAAGCCAAAAATAGAATGAAGAATTCTTATCCGATATTTCTAAATTTAATTTTATCCATTGGCTGCACCAATTAATAAATTCATCATTTTGTTTTTCTGTAAACGCAATAAAATTGTAAGGCGGATCTTGAACAGAAAGTTTTACTTTTTTTGTACCAAAGATTTTTTTTACCTCATCGCCCTTGCTTACATCTACACAAACAATTTTATGTTTTTGTTTTTCATCAATCCAAACTGCGCCCTCTTCAAATCTACAATACGGCAGAAGCATCTTTCTGAGCTTCTCATCTTTATCAATTCTTGGCAGTGGATGATTCAGCATCTTTATCTACAATAAGTTTATCAAATTCTGGAAAGAAAATTCTTTCAAGCTCTAATGTTTTTCCCGTTTCAGTATCAATCTTAAAATACATTCCTGTTAAGTGCACATTATCTTTTGCGGTTTCATACTTTTGCGGGGTTGCAAATAAAAATCTATTTATCGCAGCGCTAGATTTCATTCCAATTACAGAATCGTATGGTCCTGTCATCCCA
>JBDTRQ010000324.1:0-3375 GCA_039931535.1 Ignavibacteriota bacterium | reverse complement strand
ATACAAATCTGGTTGATACAGTTAATAAAAATCTTCAGCCAATGTACAGATGGACAGCTCTAAAGAAAAAGCTTCTCGGTATTAATGAATTACATACTTATGATGCGTATGTTACTTTGTTTGATCAGAAAAATGAAAAGAAATATAACTATGATGAATCAAAACAAATTGTAATTGATTCATTAAAAATTATGGGTGAAGATTATCTCACTTCATTAAAAAAAGCATTTGATAACAGATGGATTGATGTTTATGAAACAAAAGCCAAACGAAGCGGCGCTTATTCTTCAGGCTCAACTTATGGTGTGCATCCGTATGTTTTATTAAACTGGACAGATTTACTGAATGATGTTTTTACTCTTGCTCATGAGATGGGACACAACATGCACTCTTATTATACAGGATTGAACCAGCCGTTTACTTATGCCAATTACTCTATCTTTCTTGCAGAAGTTGCATCAACATTTAATGAAAGTTTATTGCTCGAACGTCTAATAAATATATCAAACTCAAAACAAGAAAAACTTTACTTGCTGGAAAAATATCTTAACAACATCACAACTACTGTTTACAGGCAAGTTATGTTTGCTGAGTTTGAAGCAACAACACACAACAAAGTTGAAAAGGGTGAAGCGCTAACTCCGGATGTTTTGTGTAAACTTTATAAAGATGTTTATCAAAAATATTGGGGTCCTGAAATGATAATTGATACTGAGGAAACATACACTTGGGCACGTGTACCGCACTTTTATTATAATTTTTATGTTTATCAATACGCGACCGGATTTGCAGCATCGGAAGCGCTTGCTTTAAAAGTTAAAACTGAAGGTGAGCCCGCAGTTAAAAAGTATTTGGATTTTCTTAAAGCTGGCAGTTCAGATTATCCGATAAATATTTTAAAGAAAGCTGGTGTTGATATGAATTCGCAAGAACCGATTTTAGCTGTAACAAAAAAAATGAATCAACTAATTGATGAAATAGAAAACTTACTTTGAAAAAATATAGGATGTAAATGAAAGTCTATTCAAAAACCGAACTTAACATATTCAACCAATCATTAACTTATGATGATATCAGTTTAATACCCACGCAAGTTTCAAGAATTAAATCACGTACAGATGCATCAACCAACTGTTCTTTCCTTGGATTAAAATTAATTGTTCCAGTTATCTCAAGTCCAATGGATTCTGTAACCGGAATTGAAATGGCAAAAGAATTATCAAACTCCGGAAGTCTTGGAATTATAAATCGTTTTGATTCATCACTTGATGCAGTTTTAAATGCAAAAAACGGAAAAGGAATTAAAGCTGTTTCAATAGCATTAAACACTGATTTAAAAACGATTGAAAAAATTGCAGCAAAAAATTATATTATTTGTATCGATACAGCTAATGCAAACAATAAAGAAGTTCTTAAAAAAACTGAAATGATTAAGAAAAAATTTGATGTTAAAGTTATTGTTGGAAACATTGCGCACGGTGGAACTTTAGTTGAATTAGAAAATGCCGGAGCAGATGCTGTACGTGTTGGAATCGGCGGTGGAAGTGTTTGTACAACTTCAATTCAAACCGGAATTGGAATTGGACAAGTTTCATCTTTGCTTGATATTTATTTATCAAGAAATGAGAAAAAATTAAAAATAAAAATTATCGCCGATGGAGGAATTAAAAGTCCAGGCGATGTTGCAAAAGCAATTGCACTTGGCGCTGATGTAGTTATGCTTGGAAGAATGCTTTCCGGTACAAGAGAAACACCTGGCGAAGTTATAAAATACAATGGGCAGTTGTGGAAAAAATATCGCGGCTCTGCATCATTTGGAGTTAAAATGCGTAATGAATTTATTGAAGGTGAAGAGACAATGGTTGCATATAAAGGTGCAGTAAAAAATGTTATTGATGGAATTTCTGATGGACTAAAAAGTTCTATGAGTTATATGAATTGTTTTAATCTTGATGAACTTAGAAAAACAGAAGCTTTTGCAATCCTTAGTAATAGTTCTTATTTGGAACGCTTACCAAGAATGTAAATATTTTTAAAATCTAAATTTTAAAACCGGACTCGCTCCGGTTTTTTTATATCTTAGCTTTTTTAAGTCGTAACGAATTACTAATAACCGAAACAGAACTAAGCGACATTGCAAGTGCTGCGAACATTGGATTTAGTATTCCCAGAAACGCTAAAGGAATTCCAATAACATTATAAATAAAAGCCCAAAACAAATTTTGCTTTATTACTGCAATAGTTTGTTTGGATAGTTTAATCGATTTAACAACTCCATGTAAATCATCCTTTAACAAAACAACATCCGCACTTTCAATTGCTACATCTGTACCGTTGCCGATTGCAATACCAACATTACTTTGAACAAGCGCAGGAGCATCGTTAATTCCATCACCAACCATTATAACTTTTTTTCCTTCATTCTGTAAAGACTTTACTTTGTTGGATTTGTTTTCCGGTAAAACGCTGGCTGCATATTTTTCAATTCCAGTTTCAGATGCAATAAATTTAGTAACATTTTCATTATCACCGGAAAGCAGGAACGGTTCAATATTCATCTCTTTGATATTTTTAATAATATCAAAAGAATCTTGTTTGATTGAATCCACAACATTTAAAAATCCTTTTATCTTTCCATCAAGAGCAAGAAAAACTAGAGATGAATTTTTTATAGCATCATTTTTTAATTCATTTTTAAAAACACTTATATCAATTTTATTTTCAATCATAAAAGATTCGTTGCCGGCAAGAACAGATTTATTTTCAATTGTTCCTTTTATTCCTTTGCCGGGTTTATTTTCAAAATCACTAAGCGATTTTAGTTTGATATTTTTTACATTCGCAAAATCAACAATAGCTTTTGCAATTGGATGTTCGGATTTTGATTCCAATGAAGAGAGTAATGTTAAAAATTCATTTTCATCAATATCATTTACAAAAATATTTTGAACGGAAAGTTTTCCTTCCGTAATCGTACCTGTTTTATCAAAAATAATTGTATCCGCACGATGAAGTTCTTCTAACGCTTCACCATTTTTAAATAGGATTCCATTCTGTGCAGCTTTTCCCATCCCAACAATTAATGCAGTTGGTGTTGCTAATCCGAGTGCGCAAGGGCAGGCGATAATAAGTACTGCAACAAAGTTCATTAGCGCAACACTAATATCATTTGGATCGATGAACATCCAAACAATAAAAGTTAAAATTGCAATCATCACAACAACAGGAACAAAAATTGCTGCAACTTTATCGGCTAAATTTTGGATTGGAGCTTTAGAACCTTGTGCTTCTTCAACTAATTTTATGATTTGTCCAAGCACAGAATTCTTTCCAATTGTTGTTATTTCAAACTCAAAATATCCGCTAATGTTTATG
>JBDTRQ010000323.1:0-4799 GCA_039931535.1 Ignavibacteriota bacterium | reverse complement strand
AAAATGAAATTGACCTTTAAATTTTTCATTTCGATTTTGTATTTAAATATTATTGGAACGAATTCTTTAAAGTTGTTAACTGTCTGTTTATCAAGTTTATCTAAAATATCCTGCTGCGGCACATAAACTTCTTTCCATGGGTCATCAACAATATATATATTATTTTCGTCATCCATTGTGATGCTCTCGTAGGATGGCAGATAATTTAAGTCGTGATATTTTGGAATAAACGAAACTCCATCAAATTTAGAAAAATCTTTTATGTTAAATTCTTCATCAAAAAGTATGTGAAATATTTTACGGTTATTTCTATCAATTCCCCACAGCGAATAATCTTCATCAGAAAATAAGCCGCAGATTGTGTGGATGCCTAAATCTTTTGTACTGATTTCTTTAATTATACTCAAATCAGATTTGTTAGCAATAAAAATTAAAGCACTATCAGCAAACTCCTTATTGCTAACGAATCCTTCTAAGCCTAAATAAAAATAATTATCATCAAGCGCAACACCTTCGTAACCGATATTCCTATTTGTGTATTTATAAAATAAATCTGCTGGTGTAAAACTCATTTTTAGAACCGATGTAATTTGTTTTGAAAAAACATCATTATCTTTAAAAATCAATTTGTAAATCCCAACATAGTTGTTATAGTTTGCGCCGTTGCCTTCCACAGATAAATAAATATCATCTGAGTTTTTATCATAAACTATTTCTTCAAAATCTTTTTTAGGGAAATTAGAAAAATAATTTTCGGCGCTATCAACAAAGGAAATTTTTTCTATGCTAAATATCGTATCGCTTTTAAGCGTTAAGAGATTTATGAATCCAATATCATCAGCAAGAATGAAATATTTTTTATCACATTCATTTTTTATAAATGCAATTCCGGATGTTTGATCTGTTCTGGATTGATTTATTTTTAACCAGAGTGGAAAATTTTGATTTGGCTGCAAAGATATAGATTCATTTTGTGCATTTGTGAAAATGCTAAAAAAAATTACAAATATTATTTTTAGATATCGGATCATTTAAGTGATAAAAAAGAAACAAATAAATTTTATATTTCAAATATATGGATAATCTGATAATCACACTGTAAAAATGAGTTATTGTTAAACTTTTGTGCGTTAGCTATCTTTGATTAATGATTTTATACCGATACATACTCAAAGCGCATTTTATCCCATTCGTTTTTTCGCTCATCACCCTAATGTGCATTTTTCTGCTTCAGTTTATGATGAAATTTGCAGATCGTTTGGTTGGAAAAGGATTAGACACCTGGGTAATTATAAAGTTAATTGCTTACAATCTTTCATGGATGGTTGTGCTCGTTGTGCCTATGGCTTCTCTTGTTGCAACGCTTATGGCGTTTGGAAATCTTAGCCAAAACAACGAAGTAACAATAATGAAATCATCCGGAATAAGTTTGTACAAAATGATGTTCCCGCCGTTTATTGCCAGCATAGTTGTTGCAGTTTTGCTTTTCCAGTTTAATAATGATGTTCTGCCTGATGCTAATCATCAAGCAAAAATATTAATGAGTGATATTTCCCGAACAAAACCAACGCTCTCTCTCGAACCCGGTTTCTTTTCGCAGGAAGTAAACAATTACGCAATTTTAGTTCGTTCGATCGATCAAAATACCAATTGGTTGTATCAGATTACACTTTATGATTATTCCAACGGCGCAAAAATAAATGTTGTAACTGCAGACAGCGGTAAAATATTTTTTTCAAAAGATCAATCTAAATTACTGATGGAGTTATATCACGGTGAGATACACGAATCTGATATTCAAAACACCACGATGTACAGAAAACTTGAATTTCAAAAACATATTATTACAATGGATGGTGATCAATTTTCATTTCAGCAATCAGGACCAACATCGCGCGGCGAAAGAGAACTTAGCGTGTATGATATGCAGGTGATTACCGACAGTATTAAAAAAGTTTATAATGAAGCTTCAATTTCTTTTAGAAAAGAAGTTGATCGACATTTATTTTTAGATACTTCTTACGTTACTAATAAAACCGAAAATGATCTCGGCACAAGTCGTGATTTAGTTTACCTGCGTGCGATAGATAAAATCAGAACAACAAAAAATATTCTAAACTCAAACTTCAACAGAATGGAATGGACGAAACGTGAACTTGAAAAGTATGAAGTAGAAATTTACAAGAAGTATGCTTTGCCAGGTGCGTGTATAATTTTTATGTTAATTGGTGCGCCACTTGGCGTGATGGTTCGTAAAGGTGGATTTGGTGTTGCGGCAGGAATTAGTTTGTTTTTCTTTCTAATTTATTGGGCGTTCTTAATCGGCGGTGAAAAATTGTCCGAGCGAGGATTCTTTTCTCCTTTTATAGGTATGTGGTCAGCTAATATTGTTTTGGGTGTTATTGGAATTATCCTGACTATCAAAACAAATAAAGAAGCTAAAACAATTACATTTAATTTTATTAAAAAACTTATTCCAAAAAAGTTTAGACAAAAAGATATTGCTGCCGTAGATGAAAATAATTGATAAATATTTAATCAAACAATTTTTACAGACCATTGCGTTTGGTTTACTTGGCTTTACAATTATTTTTATTGTAATTGATGCAATGGAAAACCTTGATGATTTTATTGATCAAAGTGTGCCTGCTTTAAAAATTATTCATTACTACATAGTTTTTTCACCGGAAATTATTCGATTGATGACTCCTGTTGCAGTGCTATTTGCAGCCTTATTTACTGCAGGCAAAGCTGCTAACTTAAGTGAGTTAACTGCAATAAAAGCAAGCGGTGTTAGTCTTTTTAGATTTATGCTTCCGTTTATTATTGTAACTTTTTTCATAAGTATGTTCTCAATTTATTTTAGCGGTTACGTTGTTCCGATGGCTAATAAAACTAAATTGAATATCGAACAAGAGTATCTAAAAAAGAATTTAAATTTTTCAGGTAGCAACATCTATTTTCAAGATTCCAAACAAAGAATTGTAAGTATTTCCTTTTTTGATAATAATTCCAACAGAGCAAACAGAGTTAGCATTCAGGATTTTAATCCTAAAGATCTAAAACAAATGCAATCCAGAATTGATGCTGTTAGCATGACTTATGATACATTAAAACATGTTTGGATTGCTTACAACGGAATCAAAAGAAATTTCTTCGGTAAAAAACAGGATGCAGAATATTTTACTGAGTATCAAATACCCAACTTAAATTTTTCACCTGCTGATTTACTTCAAAAACAAACGCGCCCATCTGAAATGAATTTATCTGAACTTAAAAAGCTGATAAAAACACAAGAGAACGCGGGTAACGATCCGACTTCTACATTAATTGAGTATCATTCCAGAATTGCATTTGCAATGACGAGCGTAATTGTGGTTTTGTTTGGGCTGCCAATATCTGCAAACAAGCGCAAAGGCGGCATTGCATCGCAGGTTGGATTAAACATACTTGTAACTTTTTTGTATTTAGTTTTTATGAAGATTAGTCAGGCATTCGGAAAGAACGGATCGTTAAATCCAATTATTACAGCCTGGCTTGCTAATTTTGTTTTTATGATTGCCGCTGCTATAAATCTTTGGCGGGCAAGGCAATAGAAATTTTGTTTTAATTTATCTTCCACCTTTCACTAATGCCGCCTTAAAAATTTCAATGAATTAGAAAAGATATTTGCATTTATATCGCTGCAAGTATTAACATTTTTGGATAGAATCAAAACGTACCCTTAGGATAGAGTAAATTTTAAATAATTTATTTGATGGATTTTAGAATTTAAGAATAAAATGAAACTGTGCGGTTGGCAAACTGATGTGTCAAAAGTAATCATTACGCAAAAAAAAGCCGGCTAAAAAACCGGCTTTTCTATAAAAAGAATCTAAGTTTAGTTTACTTTCTCAGTGCTTTTGGGCGGCACAAAACCAAACATTTGATTTGGTGCAGAATCAATTTTTATCTCACCAAATTTTGATTCAAACTTATCGATGTTATCCATCAAAGCTTTCATCAGCATTTTTGCATGCTGTGGTGTGGTAATTATTCTGCTATAAACTTTTGCTTTAGGAACACCAGGAACAATTCGTGTAAAATCAATTATAAACTCCGCTGGTGAATGAGAAATAATAGCAAGATTAGAATAAATTCCTTCAGCTTCTTTTTCACCAAGCTCTATGTTTAACTGCTGTCCCTGTGGTTGTTTTATATTATCCATAATAATTTATCTTAATTTATCTGCTTCATCAAAAGCGTGTTTAGCATCATCCTGCATACCAAGTACAGAATAAACTTTACCTAAAAGTTCCCAGGTTTGAGCATTTGCATCTTTCATTTTTACAGCTTTTTCTAAGTAAGGTAAAGCAGCTTGATACTTTGTTTTATATTCGTCAGAAACTTGTCCGGTCTCATCAGATTTTTTGTTTAGATATGTTCCCCACTTTAAATAAGTTACACCAAGGTTATAAATAGCATTATCGTACTCAGCATCAAGTTCAATTGCTTTTTTAAATTGAGTTTCAGCACCGGCAAAATCATCTGCACCTAATAAAAGTACACCGTAATTGTATCTGATGTTTTTGTCTTCAGGTTTTGCTGCAACAAGGTTTTTGTATTTATCAATAGCTTCAGTACTTCTATCAGCACCAATATAAGATGTTGATAAGGTTACAAGCATTTCAGGATCGTTAGGATAATTTTTTAATCCTTCCTCTAAAATATCAATGCTTTTATTAAACTCAACTTTTGCCTCTTCTTCCTTACCTTGATTTTTAAGATTGGTTCCGTTTACGTAATAAATCTCACCTAAA
>JBDTRQ010000322.1:0-8977 GCA_039931535.1 Ignavibacteriota bacterium | reverse complement strand
GCTTTGTTATTAAAAAGTGGAGCTGGATTATTGATTTCTTTTTCGATAATGTTTTTCAGTTCACTTATTTTTTCATTTAATATGATTTCTATTTTTAGAAAGTAAAATATATGGCAAACAAAGAAGAATTATTAGAAGTATTAAAAGGTGTTATCGATCCTGAAATAGGCATCAACATAGTTGACCTTGGCCTTGTTTACGAAGTTGAATCCGCTGAAGATACAAACACGATTACAATGACATTAACAACTCCGGGCTGCCCGATGCACAACAGCATTACAGCGTGGGTAGAAAATGTTGTAAAACATTTAGAGCCTGAAAAAAAAGTAATTGTTAATCTGGTTTGGGAACCACAATGGACACCGGATAAAATGACACGCGAAGCTAAAAGCGAATTAGGATTTTAGGGATTTGTATTTGATTAATAAAACAGTTCATTCCACGCGAAATGGATTATATAATAATTAAAAACATTTGGGCGGTTGATAATTATTTAGTTGTGTCCTATTGATTTTAGAAGTTCCTCATAATCTTTTTTCTTGTTCATATTAAAAAAGATATCATCGTTATAAAAAGATAAATTTTCTGGATGAATGATTTCCGCGTCAACACTTTTTAGAAATTGATGGAACGATTTATCGCTAACTTGATCGTTACAAATTATACTTTCAATTTCTTTAACAATCTCTTTTTTGTAAATGCCTGCTAACGGCTGGTGATAACCAGCAGCTTCACAAAACTTAATAAGCTTATCACTTTTATATTCAACAATAAATTCGATCATTTCTTTGATCATCAGAGGAACATCGCAAGAAATAATAAAATTAATTTCCGTTGATGAATGAGTTAAACCTGAATGAATCCCTGCCAATGGACCTTTCCATTTATAAATATCTTCGTACAAAGGAATTTGAAGGAATAAATATTCCTTTGGAGAGTTGGTTATAATAATCACGTCTTTAAATATTGATCGCATCAAATTTGTTATGCGTTCTATAATTGTTTCGTCCCCGATTTTCAGAAAGGATTTATTTAAACCCATTCGCGAACTTTTTCCGCCAGCTAAAATAATTCCGGTTATATCAGAATACATTTTGCTTCTTCTCCCTTTTGAGGATTGGTTAGTGCTTCATTAAAAGTAATCATAATAAACCACTATGCAAGTCATATTAATTTTATCAATTCATACAAACAAATTAAGAATTTCAGAGTTAAGATTGCTTCAACTCATTATTTTCTATCAACAACATCATCAATCCAGCTTAATGCAGCCATCATCGATGGTAACCCGATTGTTGGAAGTGAAAGCAATGCTACTTGATGCATTTCTTCAGGAATGCATCCAACATTTATCGCCTTGCGTGTGTGTGAGTGAACTGCACCTTCTAATCTTGCACCTGTTGATATTGCAAGTTTGATAAGTGCGCGTGTTTTTTCATCAAGCGGTCCAGCTGCGTGAACTGCATCACCAAGTTCTTTGTAAGCTTTGGCAACTTTAGGATAATCATCTGTGAATTTTTGAAATCTTTTTGGAAGTTGGGTCATTATGAACTCCTTCTAATTTTATAGCATAGTACTAATTAAAAAACTAAAACCCCGCTCTACAGTGTGTGTTGTCTAACCCAATTTAGTCATGCTGTCTGCCGCGGCAGATTATTTCAGCATCTCATTTCTATTAATAATGATACCCTGAAACTTGTTCAGGGTGACGAATCTGACTTATGCAACAAGCCCTAAATTGCGAGGTGTAATAGATTGTAATAATATTCTTTAATAATTAATTGGATGACTCTTCGCACTCAATCCAGTTTTTCAAATTCTTTTAAATTAAATAACTTCATCGTCTGTGGAAACAATATATTCTCTTCTCTAAATATGTGTAACTTCATTGTTTCTATAATTGCCATGCCTTGTTGATATGCTGCTTCAAAAGTAATTTGCTGTGAACGTTTATCAGGCAAACGGGAACCCAAGCCTAAGAAGTTAAATACTATTGCCGCTGCCTGAGCAACTTTAATATGTTCGTCTTCCATTAAGTTAATTCCAGTATATGAAGGATCTTTAGTATTATGTTCGCCGGATTCAATAAGTTTTATTTGCAGGATTGGAAATAATTTTTTCTCTTCTTTTTGATTATGCAAAGGCACATTTTCATCCATAAAACTAAAAAACTGTTTAAATCCTGAATCAATTGTTTCGTTAAACACCCAGTTGTCACTTCGCCAGGTCAATAATGCTTCTTCAAAAACATTCAACACTTTTGTAAATGCTTCGAGTTCATCAATCAACTGTTTTAGAAACGGGTGCATTTTTTCATAAGGGACGGCTTTAATATTTTGTGGGTCATATGCATCAGGCGGATCAAAAGGTGAAAGCTCTTCTCCCGTTGTATCTTTTTCTGCAAATCTTTTAATAGGATCGTCTGACAATTTAGATTTATTTTCCATTTTTAATACTCATTTAAATTTTTATCAAATTTTATTTCGTTTAAACTTATGTTGATTTACCAGGGTGCAACTTACTTTATTTAATTTAACAATTTCTTTTTCTTAAAATAATTATCTATTGCAAATATGCCAGAGCCGAAAAAGAAGTAAACAACCAGAAGAAATAATACCAGCGTAGAAAGTTCTAAAGATTGCTCTACGTTTACCAAACCTTGTTTAAGATGAATAAAGAATACAGCACCGAAAAGAACTGGTATCTGTCCAAGCGCTGCAAGTCGGGTAAAAAATCCGATTGCTAATGAGAACCCACCTATAATGTGAATTACGATTATATAAGAATACCACCAGTATAACTGATTGGTGCCAGCTAAGTTAGTTATAGCTCCAGGATCGGAACTTAGAATAATCCCTCTTACAAATAATGCTGTTCCTAAAAAAATACGGATTAATGTATAGGCAGCATCAATATTCGTATCTAACCAGTTTTCAATTGTATTGAACAGTTTCATCTTTTCTCCAAATTAAATTATTCATTTACTATTTCGCTCAGAAGTTTAATTATTTTATAAAAGTACATCTATGTTAATTTATATTTAACATCTTCTACCTGATCAGGCTCAATTAATTTTTTCTAAGTACATATTCAATGCTTAATTTATATTATTTTTCATAAACTTTCATTAATTATATTACTAAAGAATACTTTTATTTGAACATTTGTTTTTAATAACTAATTTAACTTCACAAATGGATAATAAAAACAGCAATCAATCTTTTATCAGAAATCATTTTTTTAGCAGAATGAAAGAGGTTGTAAAAAACTTTCCTCCCGCGTATTTCGCAATGGTAATGTCAACCGGAATAATTTCTATTTCCTGTCATTTGCTTAAAATGGATTTGCTTGCTCATATCCTGTTCTGGTTAAATCTATGGTTCTATTTTTCATTATGGATATTTAGCATTCTTCGGATTGTTTTCTATCATAAAGAATTTTTTAGGGATATGATAGATCACCAGCTTGGCCCGGGATTCTTTACGATTGTTGCCGGTTCATGTATTCTCGGAAGTCAATTCATAATAATCTTTAATCATTACTCCGCAGCTTTTGCATTATGGGTTATAGGAGTAGTTCTTTGGTTTATATTTAACTACACCATTTTTACCGGTTTAACTGTTAAAGAAAATAAACCCACCTTAGTTGAAGGCATAAGCGGCGGATGGCTTTTAGCTGTGGTTGCCACACAATCAATTGCAGTACTTAGTACATTAATTGCAGCACACATGGGACAGCCTTACAAATTACACATGAACTTTTTAGCACTTTGTATGTGGTTGTGGGGCGGGATGCTTTATATCTGGATGATCTCACTGATCTTTTACCGCTATACCTTTTTTAAGTTTTCGCCGAGTGATCTTTCGCCGCCGTACTGGATAAACATGGGTGCGATGGCAATTTCAACATTAGCCGGATCGTTATTATTATCTAACACGCACGACGCACCGTTTATACAATCCGTTGTACCATTTATAAAAGGATTTACAATCTTTTATTGGGTTACCGGAACCTGGTGGATACCAATGCTTTTTATTCTGGCAATCTGGCGGCATGTTTATAAACGATTTCCTTTGAAATATGATCCATTGTATTGGGGAGCTGTTTTCCCTTTGGGAATGTACACAGCCTGCACATTTCGTATGGCTGAAGCAATGAATATTCATTTTTTAGATGAAGTGCCTGAAGTTTTTATTTACATTGCACTTGTTGCTTGGCTTGCTGCGTTTATCGGATTTCTTCACTCGCTTCTCAATCAATTTAAATTGTTGCTGGTTAGACCTACAGGTACAAGTTAAACTGTGATCAACTTCCTGAATTAAATAACCTGCAATTCAGTTATTCAATCATTCAAAGAACAATAAAAATTTATCTGGTAGTTTCAAATCTTGTTTGAAGTTCAGGCGATTTCTTGTTTAACATACGCGTAACAACTTTATGGAACCAGAGAAAGCAGATTAATGAAAGTAACAACATTAAAAACCAGCTTGAAGTCCATACACCTGAAAAAGTTAATGCATAACCAAAAATTATTGGCGAGAAAAATCCACCTAAACCACCGAGAACTCCTACCATTCCACCAACAACGCCAACTTCGTTTGGAAAATATTCCGGGATAAATTTATAAACTCCACCCATACCGATTCCCCATGTCAATCCAATTAACAAAACAAGTCCTGTAAATATCCAAACATTTGCCTGAAAGAAAATTCTTGTAACTCCGCTTGCTAATAATTCTCTCTTTTGAACTTTATCTCCTACTTTAACAATCGGCTCATTCCAGGTTTCAATTTTAGGAAGAACCAAAGTTGCATCCGATTTATGATTAAACTCTGGTGCCTTTTTAACTAAAGTATATTTTTGTTCTCCAAGTAATATTTCGTTTTCATTTACCGCTGTTACAATTCCACCTTTAACTGAAGTAACTCCTGAGCCAGGTGAATATATTTCCATCCTTGGAAACATCAGTAAGAAAGATAGGATTATTGATGCGCTAAATACATAATACATAACTTTCCTTGCCCCGAATTTATCGGCAAGCCAGCCGCCGAGAGCACGAATAAGCCCTGCAGGTAAGCTAAACATTGAAGTAAGAGCACCAGCTGTAACAAGCGTCATATAATATGCATTTACATAATAGGGTATAAGCCATTGAGAAAATGCTACAAAACATCCGAAGACTAAAAAATAGTATAACCCAAAACGCCATAGCCGAACTTCTTTTAACGGATACAAAAGTTCATTGATGCTTTTTCTTTTCTCAGAAATTTTGTTTGTAGTGAAAAAGAAAAATAAAACTCCCATCCCTAATAACACTGCAGCATAAATTTGCGGTAGTGTTCGCCAGCCTTCTAAAAATTCACCGTGATTTGTTAAGGAGTCCAGAAGACTTGGAGCGAATAGGGCAGTAAGCGCTGTTCCCATTGTGCCGGCACCAAATATTCCTAAAACAGTTCCTTGTTTATTCTTTGGATACCACAGGGATGTAAAAGCAATTCCACATGCAAAACTTGCACCTGTTAAACCGAAAATAAAACTAAGTATTGCAAATATTGTGAAATCGTTTGCGTAGGAAAGAAGAAACATTGGAATAGAACAAAAAATTAATAAGGAAGTGAAAATTACTTTTCCTCCGAATTTATCTGTTAATATCCCGATTGGAAATCTGAAAATTGAACCTGAGAGTATTGGTATTCCAAACAACCAGCCTACCTGGACAGTATCCCATTTGAATAAGTTATTGTCCACCAGAAATGTTACCAGCACTCCATTAATTGTCCACGCTGCAAAACAAATAGTGAACGCAAGCGTATTAAAGAAAAGTATTTTGTGTGCTTTCTTTGTAACGGTTTCTTCCATCAAAATTCTTTTGGTTATGATTTATTAAAAAATGATTTCAATTTTTTACCGTCGATTGATGGTATTTAGAATCAATTATTTTTTGGTTGATGAATTGTCCATTTAGTTTTGGGATTTCTTATTTTTTTTCTATCCCAATTCCAAATAACTTTTTGATATGGGCGCCATAAATAACTTAAAGGAAATACTAAAAGGTGTACCAATCTAGTAGTGGGAATAATCATTACAATTAAAAAGGCGAAAATAATATGGAGTTGAACAACAACAGGGAGCATAATAATCGCATCTATTTGAGGGTCTAATTCGAAAATGGATTGAAGGTAAGGCGCTAATACTACAGCAAACCATGATGAACCCCATCGAAAATCAAAAGCAACCCATAATCCTAAAATAATTTGTGCAAGCAACAGCACTTCAAGAATTATGTCCATATAATTAGTAACCATTCGAACGCGAATGTTACTTGTTCTTCTGTAAAATAAATTTACTAATCCTAGTAGAGTTAAGATTCCGAAAACAAAAGCGGTTATTTCAAGTATTAATAAACGAACAGGTAATTGATTCCAGGCAAGTATTGACCTCGGAAACAGGAAGGCAATTAAATGTCCGAAAAATAAGACTAAGATTCCCCAATGAAATGGCACTGATCCCCAAAACAATCGCCTTGTCTCAAGAAATTGTGATGACAAAGATGAGAACTTAAATTTTGTTGCTCTGTACCTGTAAATGGTTCCCATTAAAAAAACAATTAGTGCAGCGTAGGGTAGAGCAATAAAGAAAAAATTGTTCAGTAAGTTCATAATGCTTTCCTAACTTTCAATCTCTATTTCGTTTGTTATTTCTTTAGTAAATGTTTTTCCATTATCAAACTTGAATTTGCTATCAGGAAAATCTTCTTGTAGAACATCGATTAAAGCCATTAAAAGCTTCTGATAAATTAATCCGAAATTATTTGACGGCTCAATTAATGTATCTTGATGTTTTTTGTACACAGAATTCTTTTGATCGATTTTATCAAGATCAAATTCGGCAGAAATTTTATGCAGAGCCGGTTTTATGATCAGATAAATCAGATCGGTCTTCAGATCATCATCGGTTAATTTTGTTAATAAGCGTAATACGTTTGGTAAATGATCACCGAGTTCACTTCCGCAATCATTATCAAATTTTTTATGTTCTTTAGAAAGATTTACAAGCAGTTCGCCTCTCTTATAATCATCACCAAACAGTACATAACCAAGATCAAGGGTTGTAATTGCCTGCACATCAAAAGTGCGTGTGTAAATTTCCTCCCACTTCCAGAGGTGTGTTGTTTTCGCGAATTCAACAAATTCAGTCATTGCTTCCGATGCATCGGGATAAAATTCATTTATTAATTCCTGCACAGCATCTACATCTTCCAGCAACCCCTTATTGGGATAAGCTAAAAGGGATGCAAACATATTATAAAGATTATTCGTCATATTTATTATTTTATATTGACTTTTTGCCTATTAAAGATGTTAGGCGTAATTTATTGGAGCTTATTTCTAAGTCGGGCTCGGAACTGGTTGTGACAATTAACACAGTTATGCTGGACAATATTATATTGACTCAATATCTCCTCCATTTTCTTTTGTTGTGCCGCCTGACTAATAAAAACAGCATGGTCATGTACATTCATATCAATTCGTTCAAATTCATCCATTTCTTCGCCCATGATCTTCTTGATAATTTGCATCTGTCTGGGATTGATCTCCGGATGTTGAGCTATATGGTAAGCTGCACTGTCAATCATAGGATAATTCTCCATAAAAATGCCTGTGCTTATCCCGTTCATATCTGCCATCAGTTGATACATGATTGGTAAAAGTTCTTCCGATCCCGTTAACTGTTTATTGACTTTATTCGATGTACTGTCTATTGAAGTTTCAATTTCAGAGGATTTCTGGGTTGTATTTTTACTTTTGTCTGTTGAATTACAGGAAACCAGAATTCCAGTAAAAACAAATGCTGTAATGATGATAGCTTTCATAAGATTTCTTTTCAATGTATTAAGATTGATTTTTGATGACATTTTTTTCTGATTTGCAGTTAAAGTTTACGCTTAACTGTACTATTAATATTTTATTAATTTTTTGTCCTTTTCGTCATTGTGATTAATGATTTTTTAATAATGTATTTGTTAATATCAAATATCGCCTTTGCACTTCAATAAAAAATTATAAATAATCAATTACAATCCTCTCACAGGTTTTTCTTTAAACCCAAATCCTATCGAGCCTTTTAAATCGCCTGAGTTTTCCAGCATATCCAAAGCCTGCTCTCTGTGTGCTGGAGGAATGTTAAATCGATCATCAAATTTTGCAAGTGAAGTAAGATTATAAATATCATCAGCCATCTCCGATGTGAGATTAACATCCTTTAATACATTTTCTGTAAAATCTTTTCCAACATCACCGACTGTAACATTTCTTCTGTGAATACGAACTGCTAATTGTTTTTTAAGAACTTCTTTTACTATTTCTTCGTTTCCAACTCCAAACATATTCGCCATATACTTTATGGGAAATCTTGCCTCTTCGATAGTTCCCCAAAGTGCATCTGTAGTTGTATTGTACAAAGTATTCCTATTCCAGAATTTTGCAATTGGATCAAGCTTACCAGCCTGAGCCGTGTTATCGGTATCGCTTAGTGTTGCCATAACAGGTAATAGAGAGGGCACATAAAACAGCATTGGTAAAGTACGAAACTCTGGGTGAAGTGGTAAACCTAATCCCCAAACTTTTACAAATTTATAAACAGGAGAAGTTTGTGCTGCTTTAATAGTTGAATCTGCAATTCCATTTTCTTTAGCATACTGAATTACCATTTCATCAAACGGATCGAGAATTATATCTAACTGACTCTGAATTAATTTATCTTCAGGTGCAGATGCAGCCTCTTTTATTTTATCTGCGTCGTAAAGCATAACACCTAAATAGCGGATTCTTCCAACACAGGAATGCATGCAAGCAGGTGCAAAGCCGGCTTCTAAACGTGGATAACACAAAATACATTTTTCTGATTTGCCCGTATTCCAATTGTAATATGATTTTTTATATGGACAGGCAGTTACGCACATTCTCCAGGCACGGCA
>JBDTRQ010000321.1:0-1534 GCA_039931535.1 Ignavibacteriota bacterium | reverse complement strand
CATCAAACAAATCGTAATACTCCCATTTTGAAATTGTTCAACTCTAAGAATCGTTCCTACTACATCATTTGTGGAAAAAGTTTCACTCAAATAATTAAGATAATATGAACAAGCTGGCCTATATAAACAATATTTACAATTTACTTCGGATGGCTTGGCTTCAAATTTTTTGCATTCAATACTATTATTAGCATCCTTTAGTAATTTTTTTGCATCAATTGCTATTGACTTGCAATCATCTTCAGTGAATTCGATAATATATTTTTGTTTCATCAAGTCAACTAAACTTAATTCATCAGGATACTTTCCTGTTTTCTCAAAATATAGATACGCATATAATTTAAGTTGTTCTTTGTATTCTTCCTTGACATCAATATAAACCTCACCATAATCATCCAAAACTCCCTCACTAATAGCTCCAGTTTTGAAATCAATAATTCTAATATAGCCATTTTCGTCAATTACCAAATCAATCTTACCACCAATAAGTTTGTCATTTGATTCGTACCAATTTTCAGAATAGAATTTTACACTACTTGGACTTGTTGATTTTTCATAAACATTTTGCATATGCTCTTTCAGCAATATTTTTTTCATCGTAAAGTCTTTGACCTTTTTTTGGAGAGGAACCAAAAAGTTGTAACTAAGATCAATCAGCTTATCCTCAACGGACCTTACTTCCACCATAAAACTCTTATTGAATTCTTCTTCATTTCTTATTTCTCTCTTAGAAATCTGTTCAAGCAATTTATGTAATACTATTCCATAATAAGCATTTGCAGAAAAAGGAAGCAAAGGCTTATTATCCATAGCTTCAGCTAATAAAGATTTATAAGGACAATTTCTCAATGAAATATATTGACTCGGTGAAATCCTTTGAATTTCCTTATAAATTATTTCGCCTATTGTTCTCATTCTCTGATAACCAATTTTTCATAACACCATCCTGGCCGTCTGTGTAAATTGAAAGTGTCTATAATGCTTAATGAACCTCCTGAACCGTTAACTTCTTTTTTTAAGGAAGTAAAAGTCCTAGCCAACCAATTTTCTTCGTAATTCAAATTAGAAACATTCCAAAATGGATGAACAATGACAATAATATTTTTCATCCCCTGGCCCCATCTAATTAATGGAAGTCCATTGAGATCTGATTTGTGTTTATATCCAAAACTTTGAAGAAAGGAGTCTCTTAATAATATTGCGTCTTTTAACCAATGTTTTAATTCAACATAATCAAAATTTCTGTCAGTCCCACAAACGAAAGTTTCATCATTCATCAACCTTATCATTGAAAGTGCTAGCCTCCAATCTAATAAACTGTGATAATTCATGTTTCTATACACTTTCAAACAGTCATAACAAGAATCCTTGCATGAATTTGAATGTTTTCCATCATGAATTAATTTTAGGTACAATTTTTCACTAGGCGGCGCAATTGTATCAGAAAGTACCTCCTCGAAATTATTAAACAGATGGCGTACGAAACCAGATCCATTTGGCAATTCATCAGTTAAAATAATTTCCGCTACAAATC
>JBDTRQ010000320.1:0-7071 GCA_039931535.1 Ignavibacteriota bacterium | reverse complement strand
TTGTAATTTTACTTACTTCGCTAATTGAATAGTAAAGTTTCTTTATTGACAAATCCTTCATAGGCTTCTTAAAATTGTTTAACAAAAAATAACTAATCGTCTTATTAATATCAACTTTATAGACTTATATAATTTTAATAATAGGGAAACTTACTAACCTTTATAATTGGTAGGGTTATCACATCTTATATCAAAAAAGCATTAATGATATTAAAAACTGAGTGATAATTTATTATTTTATTATTTTTTCAAGAAGATAGGCTGCAGCAAGATAACTATTCTCTTTGAAGCCGGATATATAACCATTTGTATTTTTTGCAGTTAGCAGATTTTGCCTGTAGTCTTCCCTATTTGCAAGATGCGATAGATGAACTTCAACTTTTGGGATTTTACATAATTCTAAAGCATCCATTATGGCAATTGAAGTGTGTGAATAGCCGCCAGGATTTATTATCATTCCATCGTATTTTGTGTCAGCGGATTGGATAACATTTACAAGTTCACCTTCAACATTTGATTGGAATGAAGAAAATTCTATATTGGTAAATTCGGATTTTAGTAGTTCAAAAATCTGTTCGATTGTAAGCGATGAATATTTTGTTTCATCTCTTTTGGGAAGCAAGTTTAAGTTCGGTCCGTTGATAACAAGTATCTTCATTTTATATCACCCATTTCTTCAATCAGTTCACGAATTTTAGGATTGATGTAAATTTCATCAACACCAAGTTCTTTTAACGCAACGGAAAGGATCATAGCTTTTCGTTGGAGGTTGGCATTCTTATTAATTACAATAACTTTACTTTCTTTTAACAGACAATAACCACCCTTAAAATCACCTTTTTCAAATCTAACGGATGCACCAAGCTGGCTGGCAACAGATCTTAAATCCTGAATAATTTCTTCAAATTCTTTTTCTTTTAATTTCATCTTGCTAAAAAATTAATCTTTTTTTGTAAGGGGTTGAAACACTATAAAATAATAGAATGAGAGATAAGTTAAAATTGCCACAATGGAATAGCTGCTAAGTTCTTTAATTCTATCTCGCAGTAATTCAATTACTAATGTTGAATTGAATGTTGCACTGTTTAACATCATTATTGTTTTGTAATCGATTATCATTAAATAAATCTCAAATGGTGCTATGACAAGGATAGCAATTAGGATAATAAAGAGCCAGCCGTTAAATCGTAAACTTATTTTTGATGTAAAGTAAAACAAGATAGTAGTACACAACATAATTATAAAGGATACAAAATGAACTATAATTGATGGAAGAATTGATATGAGGATTCCATTTACATTGTCATTCGTTATATAATTTTTTAGAATTAAATCTGGTCCTTCAAACAATCGGTAAACTAAAAATAATCTTGATAAATATGAGCCAATCCAAATTGCACCAGACATTAAAGATAGTGCCGCAAATATTTTAGCAATTGTTGAAATATTCTTCATAAATAACTCAATTAAGTTGCTACGAAAATAATTAAAAAAGTTGAGAGTTGCTTTATAGTGATCTATGAGATATGCTAATATCTATTGCCAAATTGAAAAATCTTTAATAACTGAGTATCAAAATCAAAGAATCGAAGAATGATTTCCTGGATCGGAGCAACGTTAGGAGCAGTTTCCTAAATAACAACGATATCATATTGTAATCTAATGATACCTTAAAAGAAATAGATGTAAATCTAAAATATTTTTTTAAAGTTAAACTTATTATTTACATCTAGTAACACTTATAATTATTTATAAAGACGGAAATTAATTAATCTAATCAAATAATATAATAGTATTAAGGATGTATGTTTTTAATGATTGTATTTTCAGTTTTATTTACTGGAAATAAATTTGGATAATCGATTGTGTAATGTAATCCTCTGCTTTCTTTTCTTGCTTTTGCAGATTTTATGATAATATGGGAGCAAGCAACCAAGTTTCGTAATACTAATATCTCATCGAATACTTTTGTCTTTTTATACAGTGATTCAGATTCGTTATAGATATTCTGAATTCTCCTTTCGGCTCGTTCCAATCTTAAATTAGATCTTACAATTCCAACATAATCCCACATTGTTTGTTTTATTTCACTGACACTTTGTGTGATAAGTACATTCTCATCGTAAGTTAAAGTTCCTGAATCATCCCAATCCAGCAGCTCAGGAATTTTAATTGAAGAATTGTTTATGAATTCCTTTATAGAATTTGCACTTCGATATGCGTAAACTAACGCTTCTAAAAGTGAGTTACTTGCAAGTCTGTTCGCGCCGTGAACACCTGTCATTGTTACTTCTCCGCATGCGTACAATCCATTCAAAGATGAATGACCATTCAAATCAACAACAATCCCACCGCAAGCATAATGTGCAGCAGGAACAACGGGAATAAACTTTTTAGTAATATCAATACCATTTTTTAAACAAGTTGAAAAGATATTTGGAAAATGATCAACAATATCATTAGCGTTTTTATGAGTTAGATCTAAAAACACAAAATCATCGCCACGTTTTTTTAATTCATTATCAATCGCTCTTGCAACAATATCACGGGGAGCTAATTCTTTTCTGAAGTCATATTTCTCCATAAACAAATTGGCATCCTTCGTGCGAAGCAAACCACCAAATCCACGAACTGCTTCAGAGATCAAAAAGGAATGGCTATCAAATTCAGAATTGGTTTTTGTATTATAAAAAGAAGTTGGATGAAATTGAATAAATTCCATATTTCCTATTTCAACTCCAGCTCTGTAAGCCATTGCAAAACCATCCCCTGTGGCAATTAACGGATTGGTTGTGTGAAGATAAACCTGTCCTAATCCACCAGTTGCAATAACTGTTGCTTTGGCAGTAATTTTAAGTACTTCATCATTTGAAGAATCTAAAATATATGCTCCCCAACAATTTTTATTATTACTTAAAGCTTCACTTTTGCCTGAGATATTATGCTCAGTAAGCAAATCAATTGCAATTGCATTTTCATATATCCTGATGTTTTCCTTTTCTTCAACAGAATGTATTAAAGCACGTTCAATCTCTTTGCCGGTTAAATCTTTTGCGTGCAGGATTCTTGACATGGAATGTCCGCCTTCTTTTGCAAGATCAAAATCATTTCCCTTTTTAGTGAAGTTAGTTCCAATTTCTATCAAATCTTTAATTCTGTCCGGGCCCTCTTTAACCATCGATTCAACAGCTTTTTGATCACATAAACCTGCGCCGGCAATTAAAGTATCTTCAACATGTTTTTCAAAAGAATCGTTTGGATCGATAACGGAAGCTATTCCCCCCTGCGCATAATTAGTGTTTGATTCCGCTTTATCTTTTTTTGTTACAAGAATAACATCTGCATATTCCGAAATTTTTAATGCAGCAAATAAACCTGCTATTCCACTTCCGATTATGAGCACATCTGTTTTAATGGACATTTTACTTCTAACTATTTTTGATAAAATATTGAATTAAAATATATAATTAAAAGGAATAAAAAATTGTATTAAACAGTAAAGATAAATTTTGAAGAATAGTAAAGAGCGGTAAACCAGATGATAAAAAACGCAAAGGAAAACAGCAATGAGAAAATCCTATTCACTAGAATTTGAAAAATTCCCTTTTGTATCAAATAAAAAGACCAAAGAATTGTTATCAACTCAACTCCTAAAAGTATGTAAGTAATTAAAGGTTTTATTTGAAATGAATATGGATTATTTGAAAAGATATCTCCGCCAAGAACAATTAACTCAACTGGAAAAATAAATATCAAACCAAATAAATATGGAATAAATGAGTAAACCTTTATCGAATAAATATCCTTAAATCTTAAACTAATCTTCTTGAAACTGTAAGTGCTTTTTAGAAGTAAAGTAAAAGAACTAATTAGAAAAATAGAAATTAAAATTGTTAAAATTAAACTTAAAATAAATGATGTCTTAACTCCATTTACACCAAGCGCTGGAACAGAAAAGTAACGAGCAATAATTAAATTTTTAATTGAGATAAAAAAAGTTATAAATAAAATAAAATTTTTGTGCTCAGCAAAAATGATTTGTTTAAATGCTTTTACCGGGTCTTCAATTATTAAACGAATTGTATTCCATAAATCAATGTTTACAACTCGTTCTCTTAAATAGGATTTACATTCTGTGCAAATATTTTTGTAAGCAGGATTTACATTATTACATTTTTTACATTTTGTGTGTTCAAAAATCATAGAGAAATCCAATTAAAAATTTACTCTGATGTTCAGCATTTTAGACTTAGTCATATAATTTTCTCCTACGCTAAAATCAAAAAGATGTGCGTCCACATAAGCATCAACAAGATTAAGGAAATAAGTTAAAGCAAGGTAAATTGCAAACTCATCGCGCTGGTCCCGATGAAAATTTCGATAGTCTAAATACTTAGAAGTCCCGGTTTGTATGTATAGATTTCTATAATCGATGTACTTGTTATTATTATCAATCCAAACGTAAACAAACCAGCCCATAACACCCCAAACAACAGGTGCTTTCCAATAGGATTCATTATAAATTTGTCCCAATCCCGGAATAAGAGCGCTGCGTGCAACTGCGCCCCAAGGGGATTTTTGCATTACAAAAACATCGGAAGAAATAGTTGTGGTATCTTGAATTGCAGTTGTATCCTGCTGAGAGAATAATCCAAAATTAAGAATGATGATAAGAGAAAAAATCTTAATTGTATTTGCTGTCAATGATTTCAAAAAGTTCAAACAATCTTTCTAATTCATCGTTGGAGAAAAACTCAATTATAATCTCGCCACCACCGGCTTTATCCTGCTTACATTTAACTTTTGTACCGAATATTTTTCTCAATTTATCTTCAACATCGTTTAAATTTGAATTTACTGTGTGCTTTGTTTTAACTGCGAAAGATTTTTTGCTCGGAATCCCTTCGCTGATAAGTTTTTTTGTAAGATATTCAACTTTTCTAACGGATAGATTATCAATTAAAATTCTATCAAGTGCGTATAGCTGCAAATCTTCGCCTGGTAAATTGATTAAAGCTCTTGCGTGCCCTGCTGAAATACTTTCATCAACCAAACATTGCTGAATTTTTTCCGGAAGTTTTAACAATCTTATTGAATTTGCAATTGTTGTTCTGTCTTTTCCAACTTTATCAGCAATTTGTTCTTGTGTTAAATGACATTCATCCATCAATCTTTTATATGCCTTACTAACTTCAATCGGATTTAATGTTTCTCGCTGGATGTTCTCAATCAAAGCAAGTGCAAGCATTATCTCATCAGAATCTACTTTGATTATATAAGCAGGAATTTCTTTGTAGCCAATATCGGAATAAGCGCGTAAACGTCTTTCACCGGATACTAGTTGATATTGGTTACCAGTAATTCTGCGCACTGTAATTGGTTGGATTAAACCATTTGCTATGATTGATTTTTTTAATTCTTCAAGTGCAATCGGATCAAAATTTAATCGGGGTTGAAATGGATTTGGAGAAATAAAATCAACTGCAATTTTTGCAAGCACATCAACTTGTTTTCCGTCATCGTGTTGAACTTTACTGTAATCGTGATTTTTTTGTTCTTCAGTTTCTGTAAATCTATTTGGATTGATTAAGGCATCCAATCCTCTTCCTAAACTCGATTTCATTTTACTCATATCATTAGTTTTTCAAAATATCTGAATTATTTTCCAGAAACTCAGAGGCTAATGCCATGTAATTTTGTGCACCGCTTGAAATTGCATCGTAAAGAATAATGGGTTTACCGTAACTTGGCGCTTCAGAAATTCTTACATTTCTGTTAATTACCGTGTTATAAACTTTATCACCAAAATATTTTCTAACTTCTTCCGCAACTTGGTGTGATAATCTTAATCGTGTATCAAACATTGTAAGCAGCACACCTTCAATCGCTAAATCTTTATTAAAATGTTTTTTTACGATGTTGATTGTATTTAGTAATTGTCCCAAACCTTCCAAAGCAAAGTACTCGCATTGGACAGGAATCAAAACAGAATTTGAAGCTGTAAGCGAATTTAAAGTAAGCAATCCAAGCGATGGTGGACAATCAATCAGGATATAATCATACTTATCATTTATCTCATCAAGTGCGCTTCTCAAAAGTGTTTCGCGGTTTTCCATATCAACCATTTCAATTTCTGCTCCAACCAGATTTATGTTCGATGGAAGCATATCTAAAAATGGCATAAATGTATTGATAATAACATCTTGAATCTTTTCGGTTCCAACTAAAACTTCATAAACGGATGGGTTTTGATTCATAACGCTAAGTCCCGATGAAGAATTTGCCTGTGGATCAATATCCACCAACAATGTACGTTGTTCGGCAGCAGCCAGCAATGAGGATAAATTGATGGTTGTGGTTGTTTTGCCCACTCCACCTTTTTGATTTGCTATTGAAATTATTTTTGCCATCTATTTAGAATTGTTAAAAAATTGAATTCAAAGATAAACGAATGAATGCTATATATAAACAGTAAAAACTATAATTCTATCTCTTCACCAAAATTTAAAACTTTGCACTTTTTGCCGCTTGCCTCTACAAGTTTTTTAAATCCATTTGGATCAGAATTTATACCGGGAAAAGTATTGTAATGTATCGGGATTGCAATTTTTGGATTTGCAAGTTCAACAGCTTTAACTGCATCTTTAATTCATTGTAAAATTATCTCCGATTGGCAGAAGCATATAATCAATTGGGTTCATTTCACCGATTAGTTTCATATCATAAAATAATCCTGTATCGCCGGTGTGATAAATAGTTTTTCCTTCAATAGTAACTAAAACACCGGAAGCCTCACCCGTGTATTGATTATCCGGAGAAAGTGAACCGTGATGTGCAATTGTAAATTTTACTCTGCCAAAATCAAAATTATGTGCTCCGCCAATATGCATATTATGTGCGTTAAGTCCTTTCGATTTAACCCATTCTGCCAATTCATTTACACAGATAAATATTGAGTTACATCGTTTACCAATTTTCAATCCATCGCCAACGTGATCTCCGTGACCGTGAGTAAGAATTATAAATTCTGCATCCACATCTTTTGATTTGAGTGGACTTAAAGGATTATCA
>JBDTRQ010000319.1:0-2738 GCA_039931535.1 Ignavibacteriota bacterium | reverse complement strand
TCTTGCGAATCCACAACAAAGAATTTCCATTTGCCCGAAAACGGAAATTCCACATATCCATCTTTATCCGGGAAAGTATTTGTGTAATGATATTTTGCAGCTTCAACAGTAGTTGGAAGTGTAAAATAATTTAAAGTGTATGCAGTGTTCTTACCCTGATTTAATAGGAAGATATTATCAGTTGGATCCCAGTTTCTATCACAAAATTTAAAGATTATATTAATGTTTGGCGGAAAATCAGATTGCACATCAAAATCGATAATTAAGGATTCCTGCGGCTCAGATAAAACAGGAATTGAATTCAAATCTTTACTTGTAAATGTTTTTAAAGTTTTAATAACTACATCTTGAGAAAAGATTAGCGAAGACTGAATAACAAACAGCAAAACAAATATTTTTTTCAATGTTCTCCCTTAGAGTAAAGATAAATTATTGGTTTAAATATAAGTCTTAAAACTGATGTTAAACAGAGTAGTTTATGGAAATAAAAATCCCCAACCAAATTAATTTGATTGGGGAAAAAGCAACAGAATTAAAGCAAATTTATTTTACCAGCATCCCCATCGGGATTATTGATTAAGTAATGATATCATTTAATCAATAACATCTTTCGCATATCTGTAAAAACAGGAATGTTGCCTTCTCCAATTACTTCTATTCTTAACAGATAAACTCCGCTTACATAATTACTATGATACCAGGTTTCCATTCCCGGAAATCCTTCTTCGCCTCTTTTTCTTTCTGATGCGGTAGGATTAAATAACACTTCGTAATATCCTGCATTTTGATATTTATTTACTAATACCTTTACCATTTCTCCAAGGATGTTGTAAACCATTACTTTTACATATCCAGGTGCTTTTAACCTGTATGGAATTGTTGTACTGGGATTAAATGGATTCGGGTAATTCTGCAGCAGTTTGTAATGCTCAACAACAATCGGTGGCGCTTCCGGTATGCCGGTTATGTTTATGTGTACTTCTTCACTTGCTGCAGATTGATGATATTCATTATCTATTGCTGTTACTTTATAGTAGTAATTTCCTGAAATGAATTTCTGTGGTGGGTCATCATAATAAAGACTATCTGCAATTACTGCTATTATTTTTGTTGTGTCGTAGATAAAGTCAGGAACCGTATCTCGATAAACCCTGTAACGATAAAAATCTGCTTCCGTGTTCTTATTCCATTTTAAATGAACAAGACCAGAATCCATTATAGCAGTAAGATTTGCTGGTGGTTTTGGTGCAAGATCCTGATATGTGTATTTCTGTCCCAAGGGTCCGCCAAACAAACCAATATCGCTTCTGCTTCCATCTACATCCAAAATATTTGGATCGCCCTTATCAATAGCAGATGAATATTTCTGAAGATGAAAATCATAACCCTCCGTTGCTGATGGAAGAGTATCGTTTACAAACATTGGGTCTGCTACTCTGTCGCTGTCTCCGTAGGGTAAACCTTCTAAATTGATTAGATTTCCCCAAAAAATATTATAGTTTGATTTTATCAATCCTCCATAGATTGCTTTTTTATTTTTTGAAAGAATAACATTTTTGACTTCAATAATATCACCTGAACCAAATATACTTGCAGGGTTGGAACTTAATGTATTTTGATATAATAGCGCATTATTTTTTATAAAAACTGTATCAATTACATCATCTACATATATGTTATCGGTAAATCCACTTATAAGATTATTACTTATATAGACCTTTTTTGGTAACCCTAAACTAATTCCATCCCCTGTATAATTACTTAATTGTCGATTAAATATTATTATGTTGTTGTTGATGTAAGACTCTGCATACTGTGCAAAACCTATAGAGATACCATTCGAATTATTTTCGTCTAAAAATATTACACAATTTGAGATAATCCAGTTAGACGAATTTCCACTAACTAGAGAAAATCCGCCATCCAAATTTTCCATTAAAAGATTATTTGCTGTTAAATTTGAATTTACACTGCTAACGCCTCTTTCTGCTTCGCTTATTATGCAATTTTGTATTTCAACAAATGTAAGTTGTATTGCGGCCCAAACAACCCTTGAACCGGGAACTCCTTTCCCTTTTCCATAAATATTAAAATTGCTAACTTTAAAATTAGAATTTACAGTTATAGTAAAGTCACCGAGTCCAGTTCCATCAATCACAGTACTATCCATACAGCTGCCAATTAAACTTATTGCTGTGTTTATTACAAGGTTTTCTTTATAAACACCATTAGCCACATAAACAGTATCACCAAAACTGCAGATGTTAATGCACTTTTGTATGGAATCCGCTGCGTCATTCCAACTTGTGTATGGTGGGGTGCTTGTGCCGGTTTTACTTACGAACCTAATTGTAGGTAATGAGTATTGAGTACTTAATAGTGAGAAGAACAAAATTAAGATCAGGAAATATTTTGGTTTCATTGTTACCTCAAATGAAGTTGAGATTTTTGTTGAACATAATTTAAGACTTATTTATAAGAAGTGCGAGATGTACAAAAACAAAAAGGCGACCAGATGATCGCCTTTTTAAGAATTTTATTTAATAATTCTAAAGATTTTTTATTTCATTAACCAACTTTGTTATCGCCTCTTTAGAATCTCCAAAATACATAAGCGCATTTGGATAGTAGAATAATTCGTTATCAATTCCTGCATAACCAGCGTTCATAGATCGTTTATTTACGATAACTGTTTTTGCATAATCAACATTAAGAATAGGCATTCCGTAAATTGGACT
>JBDTRQ010000318.1:0-2901 GCA_039931535.1 Ignavibacteriota bacterium | reverse complement strand
AGTTTACTGCCTTGTTGAGTCCAGGTACTACCACTTCTTGTAAATACCCATACTGCGCCCTTATTAGTATCGTCACCAATTCCACTAACAACCGCTGTATTGCCATTAGCAGAAATTGCTACAGAAAAACCTTGACTCGCGCTTCCTGTTGCACCTGAACCAATAAGTTTAGCTTGCACGGACCACATGCCGCTGCCGTTTCGTATATAGATCCATGCGGCTCCGGCATCTGCGTTGTCACCAATCCCGCCAACAATTGCAGTGTTCCCATCAGTTGATAGCGCAACAGAATATCCGAAATTAATTACAGATCCGATATTGTTAGTTGGAATCAACTTGTTATCTTGTTGAATCCATTGTGACTGGCTTGTTGTTGAAAGAAACATGCTAATTAAAATAATCTGGAAAACTAAACATGAAAAGAATCTCATCACTACCTCATTAGTTAATATATTGTTAAAACATTTAGCAACTGCAGTAAATCTTAGATTTACTTGTTCCTACTATTACATGCGTAAAATCAAAAGAAAAAGATCATACTTTTGTAAAGTTATTGGAAACTATGTTTATAAGGATTTTATTTAAGCAATAACATTTTTCTTGTTTCAACAAAACTTCCGGTACTTAATCGGTACAGATAAATACCGCTTGAAAGATTGGAACCATTCCATTCATAATTGTATTTACCAGCACCAAGTTCTTCAGAAATTAAAACATCAACTCTTTCACCTGTTATGCTGAATATTTCTAATTTTACAAAGCCTGTTTGCGGCAATGAAAATTGAATATTTGTACTTGGGTTAAATGGATTAGGAAAATTTTGTGATAATTCATATCTGGTTGGTATTTCACCAGTCGAATTATTTTCAACTGAAGAAATTGTGCCAACACTATCAACAACTAAAGTTACATTGTTGGAATTCTTCTTTAATGTAAGATATAACCCTGATTGAGAATTTACCGTAACAAAACTATCGGTAATAGTTGATGCGGTTGTGAGAACAACAAAGCTGTCTCCTGCAGAAGGTATAAATCCATTAGTCAAATATACTTTTAAAGTGCCGTTTAATTTTGCACTGCCCGTTACATTCAATTTATCATAATCAATTTCGTTTACACCTCCGAGTTGAACATCGAGTACTGCTGTGGCAGAAGGAAGAAAGTTGCCAATATATGAAAGCACACCTGTTGAATTGCCAGGGGCAGTAATTCCGTTGTTTGTAAAATTTGAAGGGACATTAATAGCAGCAATGCCTTGAATAATTGCGCTCTGGGCATTATCAAGATTTGTAAAATCAAGTGTTCCTGAAGCGACATCAATTATTCCCCCAGAATTGTTCTTGAAAACCCACCAGGCATTTATGGTTGTAACATCGCTTCCACCACTTTTTCGGAATGTTCCTGTGTTGGTGAAAGTTCCACCACTTCCGGTGCCGCCACTAAAATCAGCATCAGAAGTTATATCCCAAAGCGATTGGTTTTCAACAAAAGAATAACCCTGAATTCCAAAAGCAAAAGTGCCTCCCATTTGAACTGTACCCTGGTTTAGCAATGTGGTTCCACCTCTTAATCCTGCATAATTCGTTCCCGGCAAAACAAACAGTGCATCTTCAGGAATAGTCAAAGTTCCTCCACCATTGATAGTGCCGTAAACAAACTGAAATCCTGTTCCCTGGATGTCTAATACCACATTCGCACTGTCTGTGCTAATTGTTGCGCCATTAAGTTGAAACATGCCTTCTGGCGAACCTTTTAGCGTATCACTGCATATCCATATACCGCCCTTAAGTGAGAGCGTTCCACTTTCTGCGAGATTATATGTTCCTCCGTTTAAAGTTCCATTAGAGGTATATTCCAATGTGCCGGTTTGCACGTCGATTGTGCCGCCCTGATTTTCGAAAGTCCACCAACCATTAAAACTTGTTATATCGCTGCCACCGCTTTTTCTAAAAGTTCCTGTGTTTAAAAACGTACCTCCGCTAAAAGATTCTCCTCCAAAATCAGCATCAGACATAACATCAAAAATGCCTTCGTTTTTTAAAATGGATAAACCTCTTATGCCTAAGTTAGCAGTTCCTTGCAGCTTAATTGTTCCTAAATTTGTAAGATAAGTTCCTTCATATAAATGATGAAAGCGGCGTAAAGTATCTTCAATTATAGTAAGGACTGAAGTTTCAGTAAATAATAAAGAGTTGTTAACATTAGTTCCACCGTTGCCTCCATTAAAAGAACCACTACTCCAAGTTGAATTACCTGTTACGGTTAGGGAGGGATTGTTTGTCCCTTTAAAATTGATACTTCCATAAAGGCTGAGTTCAAAGCCGGCTATTTCATGTGAGCCCCAAATTTCTACAATCATGCTAATCTTAACAAAATCACTGGGTCCCGGAATGCCGGCGGGTGACCATGTATTTGAGTTTTCCCATGGTCCATTTAAAATTGCAGTGTAAGTGGTTTGTGCACTAAGCATTGTTTGAAAAACAAATAAAAAAATAAAGATTAAAAAATTAATAATCCTTTTCATAGAGCCTCCTTTTAGTTAAATGATTAAAACCCTTAAGCCGATTTCTTTTTAATTAATAGCTTCTACAAGTACATGCGCAGAAATAGAAAAAGGAGGGTCAAAAAATATTTAATGATTTAAAAAAATTGAAAATTGTTCTAAATTGGAAAGAAAATTATAGATATGAAAAATTTTGAGGTTTACAGAAAAATAATTGAACTATTCTTTTTTTAATTCTCTAAAGAGCCAGGCTTTTGCCAGACTCCAATCTCTTTTAACTGTAGATGCCGAGCAGTTTAGAACTTTTGCAGTTTCATCAACATTTAATCCCCCAAAAAATCTTAACTCAACTACTTTACTTAAATCTTTATCAAATGCTTCAAGTTTTTTCATCGCTT
>JBDTRQ010000317.1:0-2306 GCA_039931535.1 Ignavibacteriota bacterium | reverse complement strand
GTTTGTAGATTTAAAGATGATACACTTTACAATTGAAATTGAACTTGAAGACGAAGTTTGTTTGATGGAAGAAGATCACAAACATTAACTCCTTAGAGGTGGTCTCGAAACAGTCATTCCGAACCTGCCTGTCGGCAGACAGGCTTGTTTCGGAATCTTATACTTGAATTATGAAGTAAAATGAGAACCTGAAACGATCCGCCGCGGAGGACTGTCTAAGACCGACATCACAAGATGAATTCACACTTCGACAAGCTCAGTGTGACAGTATAAATTACTTTTGAGACATCCTCCTCCTACTAAATTTTATTTAATCAGTAGCATCTTCCTCGTCTGTAAAAAATTCTCAGCATCTATTTTATAAAAATAAATTCCTGAGCTAACTTTGTTACCGAACTGATCCTCGCCATTCCAGTTAACCTCATAAACACCGCTTGATTTTTCTTGATTAACAAGAGTTTTTATTTCTCTGCCAAGCACATCATAAATCTTTAATGAAACAAAAAGATTTCTCCCTTCGGTCGAAATGACGAAAGGAATTGAATATTTAATAATCGTTGATGGATTAAACGGATTTGGATAATTCTGTTCAAGCGTAAATTCAGTGGGAATTTCATTCTCAATTCTTTCAAGATCTAAAAGAATCCCTGCTTCGGGAGTTGGAAGTTTTGTTGTTGTATATATTTTAAAATCACCCGGCTCCAGCGTAATGCTTTCAGAAAGATTTGTAACATTAATACTATCGCCGCTAAAATAATCATACCACCAGCCGCTGCGGCTAAAGTTTTGATTTGTGGAAAGCTGAGTCACTCCAAAGTTGCCAACAATAAACGCATCCATTGATGAATGATATAAATTTATTTTTTTCATGTAAGCGCCAACGTCTAAAGTAAAATTAGTTGCGCTAAATACATCATAATCGTTTTTAAGTTTTATTAATGATTGATAAACTTTATATAAATTTGATCTTCTTCCGTCATTTAGATATTCCCATCTTACAGGCTTTTCACTAGTACGACCATTATAATCTATGCTAACATCATAACCAAGCTCACCAAATTGCCATAGTAATTTGGGACCTGGAATCGTAAAGAAAAACGCACCGGCAAGTTTCATTCGGTTTAATGCAACATTTAAATTTTTAGTATCGTAACTACCTGAGGAATTTCCAAAAGTAATATTTTTAAACATTAATCTTTCTTCATCGTGGCTTTCCATATATCCAACTAAGTTTGGATTTGTCCATCCGCGATTTTTATATGAGATACCCGAAAAGTTAGATGCATATCCCATAGTTGCCTCGTTATAATCGTGATTATGATTCCCCCAAAGCATCATACCGTAATTTGATAAAACTATTTCTTCAGTGTTTGCTGCAAAGTGTTCGAGTATAACATAAGCTGATGAATCAACAGTCCAAATTTTATCAGCCATTCTTTCAAGAATATTTATTCTGGATTGATCGTAAGCACTCCACGCATTTACATCTGTGGTGTAGTTTTGTGTAAACCCTTTTGAAAGATCAAAACGGAAACCATCAAACTTAAACTCGTTCAGCCAGTATTCATTGACTCTTTCCACAAAGTATTTTGTTGCATTGCTTTCGTGATTAAAATCATTAAAAACATTATAAGGATGTTTTGCAATCGGATTTAAATAAGGATTATTTGCCGCCGGACGATTGTTTGCAGCATCCCACCAAAGCATTGCAAGCGGTGAAAGATTATCAGCCTGATTTAAAACCATATCAAGTATAACTGCCATTCCGTTTTGATGACACACATCAATAAACTCTTTCAACTTATTTGCGGTGCCGTAATATTTATCAACAGCGGTATGATAAATAGGATTGTATCCCCAGCTTAAATTGCCGCTAAACTCCATAATAGGCATAAGCTCTATCGCATTTACACCAAGAGATTTTAAATAAGATAAAGTATCAATTAAAAATTGGTAATTTCTTTGTGTTGAAAAATCTCTAACAAGCAATTCGTAGATAACTAATTTTTCTTTTGCCGGTCTTTGATAATTTGCTGCCTGCCATTGATATTGATTCTGTGCAGTTTGAATTACACCAACAATACTGCCGGTTTTTCCGGTTGGATAAGGTTTTAAATTTGGATAAGTAGTAGATGGAATGTATTGATCATTCCATGAATCTAATATTTTTTCAGAATAAGGATCGCCGGTTCGTATTGTTCCATCAACAAAATATTGAAATGCATATTCATTACCCGGACTTAACGTAACATCAATCCACCACATCACACTATCGGAATTTACAAAATCACGTTTCAACATATAAT
>JBDTRQ010000316.1:0-7250 GCA_039931535.1 Ignavibacteriota bacterium | reverse complement strand
TGGTGAATCATCCGTTGGCGATGGACAATTTACTATGGAAAGTTTTGTTGATGATCTTGAAACGATAATGACAAAACTGAATTTGGACAAACCAATTTTGTGTGGACTTTCGATGGGCGGATATATTGGTTTGCGTGCAATGGAAAGAATGAAGGAAAAATTTTCCGCAGTAATCTTGTGCGATACAAGACCAGATGCCGATAACAACGAAGGCAAACAAAAACGTGCCGCTGCAATTAAAAGAATTAATGACGAAGGGTTGGCTCCGTTTGCAAAAGATTTTATTACAAATTGTTACGGAGATTTTTACAAACAAAACCACAAAGATGATTTTGAAAAACAAATTGCTAAATCATCAACGTTCAGTCCTATCGGTGTTAAAGGCTCATTGCTTGCAATGATTGGAAGAAACGATACAACGGAATATTTAAGCAAAATTAAAATTCCAGCGCTTGTTCTTTGCGGTGAGTTTGATGCGCTAACGCCTCCGCCAATTATGAAAGCAATGGCTGACAAAATTAGTGGAGCTGATTTTGTAATTATAAAAAACAGTGGCCACATGAGCCCGATTGAAAACGCAAAGGAAGTTAATTCAGCAATTAATAATTTTTTAATAAAAAATGGATTGTAGTGCTTATTTATAAGTAAAATTTTTTTTGGTAATGTTAAGTTTTAAATGGTGTTGTCTTTTTTAAAGACAACACCATTATTTTTTTATCACACTATCTTACTTTATGAGCCTCTAACTCAATGTCTATCATAAACTCGGGTAAAGCTAATTCCTTTACTCCAAGCCATGAACCAGTAGGAAATTGTTTTGTGTAAATCGTATTTCGATAGCCAGCCTGTTTTAGAAATTCGGGCATGTTGGTTGTAAAAACATTTTCAACAACAACATCATCAAAAGTATAGCCGTAATGTTTTAACACTTTATCCAAATCAGAACAACAGTTTTTCATTGCTTTGCTAAATCACCAACAGCAGTTGGATTACCTGCATCACCCATGCTAACCGCACCGGATATTTTTATATCGTTTCCTATCTTTACTACGTGTGTATAACCAGATGCTTTTTCAACTTCGGGACGAAGATAAAAATACTCGTGTGTTTAATTCTGAGTGTTAAATTTTTTCTCCGATTCTTTTGGTGCTTCATTGCAACCTTGTAGAGTAATAAAAAATACAACACTTAAAAGTAAAACTAACGCTGTTATGTATCTCATTTAAGTTTCTTTCTTCAATTTAACAGTTGAACAGATGATCAAAAAAATTACTTTGTTGTGGTTGCAACTTCTTCAACGAAATAAATTGAAGGCATTCCAACTACGCCTGCATTTTTCATCGCCTCTTTTGTAGCATCTGATGAGACAAACTTTTTACCATTCTCAATACTATTTATCTCAAGTAAAACAAAAAGATCATTAGGATCATCAGCACTTCTAAAAACTTTTCCTCCCATCGATCCATTCTCTGCTCTAAAACTTGCATGAGCATCAAATGCTGGTTTCCATTTTTTGTAATCTTCAACTTTATGATGAATTAATATGTATGCCATTTTATGCCTCTTTTTTATTTAAATAAATATTAAGAACAGGCAGAGTTATGTTCTGCTTATTATTGTAAAAAATTAAGTTAAATTTTCTAATCTTCTTTCTTAATTTCACCACCGTGGTCGCCAACAAGCACCCACGTGCCATTTTTTTTCATTAAGATCTCAGTCCAGCGACCTCTCTCAGTTTCTGATTTCCCATCATTACTTTCAGAAACCTGAGTGTAGTAATAGTGCACAAAAGCAAAATCTCCACTAACCCAAATTCTAGCGGGTGTTAGAATATTAAACTGTTGTTTTCCTTTTGTTGAAAAATATTTTTTTGATTTTACAACACCTTCCCTTGTTCCGGGAGCTTCGTTTTCATATGACCAGCCAAGATAAGAATCATCAAAATATTTTAAATCCGCTAGTGGATCATTATTATTAATTTCCCAATATTTTTGAACGCCTGCCCATACATCTTTTTGTTCAGCGGTCCATTCTTGAGCATGCATATTGAATGCAAATATCATAACAAATAAAAATGTTGAAATACTAATTGGACTTTTCATTTTATATCCTTGTTTAGTTTTTTAAATGAGAAAAGGCTCAGATTATCTGAGCCTTTTTAATTCTTGTTCTACTTTCTGGTACCAGCAACTTCATGATAAATTTCATCTGAATGCTGCCCAACGTATTTCATCCATAATCCATCAAACTTATCATTTTCTTCTTTAGTAAATGCTTTTTCGTATGCTGCATTCATTTCACCACTGAAGGTAAAAAGATCTTCAAGGTTTTTAAATTCAGTAATAATAAGTAGATCACGGCTGTCAGATCCCCAATTATGTCTTACAATGCGTTGACTCAGCAATTTAGAATTCCCCTTTAAAGCATCGGTTTGCTTTTTCAGCATATCGGCAAACGCTTTCCCTTCTTCACCAGTTGGCATCGAGTTCATTTTCCAGGTTTGAACATAAACAATGTGTGTTTCATCTGCACTTTGTGCGGATATATTTACAGCAGAAAATAAAATTGCAGTAAAAAGTAAAACGGGAATAAGCAGTTTATTCATAGAGCCTCCTTGAATGTATGTGATAGTGTGATTGAATTTGATTGATAATAAATATCAATCGTTAAAATTTCTTATTAGATATATTTTTATTGTCCGCTTAGCCACTGTTCAAAACTTTTATTTGTTTCACCTTCTTGATAATTCCAATCCGGTTTAAGCCTTAGCCCAATATTATTTTTCCAGATAAAATCAATTGCATCATCAATGTCTGATTTTGTTTTTATGATCAAAATAAAAATGGATTTTATACCAAGCGATGTTATTTTAATCTCAGAATTAATTTGCTGTGCAAACAAAGCATTCTGAATAATCTCAGCCTGCCTTAAATCGTAAGTAGCCCAAACAACACCAGAGCTTCCGTTAAGAAAATCATTTTCCTGAAAAGAAATTGAAATATCAACAGAGCTTCCAAAAGGAATTTCAGGCGGCGAATCATTACTAAAGCTTGCCCAATTGATTACTTTTTCTGATTCAAGTTCAATAACTCCCAAATTGCAGTAAATGCCTTTTATGTTTATTACAATCACTTTGTATCAATTGAGATTATGAATTACTTTAAAAACGTTTCTACTGCAAAAGTAAAAGATTGGCTTGCGGATATCTTGCACTATTAGCGCAATTGTTAGGATTCTTTAATCTTTTAGTTGCCTTTGGGATGGATTTTTTTTTGAGGGAACTATTCTTTCGAAAAACAACAAAGAGAGCAGTTCTGTTTTTTAATAAAATTAAAAGAAGAATTTAAGCGGAGGAATTCTTTTTAAAATCGGATGGCGAGCAATTAAACTGCTTTTTAAAAGCGCGAGAAAAATATGCCTGATCATTAAATCCAACTTTATAACAAATTTCAGCAACTGTTCCAGCATTCTGTTTTAATAGATCCGAAGCTCTTTGAAGGCGCAAAGAACGGATTAATTGTCCGGGCGGCTGATCCACAAGTGCCTTTAGTTTTCGGTTTAGCTGAGAAACGCTCATATTCATTTCGTTAGAAAGTTTTTCAACATTGAAGTGTTCGTGCTCATAGTGCGTTTCAATTGTTTTTAACACTCTTTGCAAAAACTCCTGATCAACAGAAACAACAGTAACCTCCGAGGGCTTAATTATTGTAGCTTTACTAAATCGTTTTCTTAACTGAGTGCGCAGGTAGATTAGGTTTTTTACTCTTACTCTTAATTCTTTTGCACTAAATGGTTTTGTAAGATAATCGTCAACTCCGGTTTCAAGTCCCTCAGTCTTATTATCAAGCCCGGCTTTTGCTGTTAGCATAATAATAGGGATGTGGCTGGTTTTTTCATCCGCACGAATTGCCTTACAAAATTGATATCCATCCATTTTTGGCATCATAATATCAGAGAGAATAAGATCCGGAATTGTATTTTGCGCAAGTGAGTATCCCTCTTCACCATCACTTGCTTCAAATATGCAGTAATCATTTACAAGCTGTTCCCTTATATAAGCGCGCACATCTTTATTATCTTCTACAATTAAAACTATATCCTTTTTACTATTATCAGTATTTAGGTTTTGATCTAAATTTTCTTCTTGAATTTCAATTTCACCCAATTCATTTTTTTCAATAAAGTTATCTATTGAAAATTCAACTAATTTTTCCTGATCATTGTTGATATCTCCAATTGGAAGGCTAATTATAAATTCTGATCCTTCTCCTTCTTTACTTGTAACATCTATGCTTCCTTTATGCAGCTCAACTAATTCCACAGTTAGCGCTAACCCAATACCTGTTCCCTCCTGATCGCGAGTTGTTGAACTATCTACTTGATAAAAACGATTAAATATATGTTTAATTCGGTTACCTGGAATTCCAATTCCCGTATCTCTAATATAAATTTCAACAAACTTTGAATCATTTTTTTTTATGTAAATTTTTATTTCGCCCTGTGCCTGGGTAAACTTAAATGCATTTGATAATAAATTATTAAAAACTTTTTCCATTTTATCGGGATCAAAAATAACAGGTATATTTTCTAATACTGTTTCAAATTTTAATCTTATTTTTTTTATCTCAGCAAGTGATTCAAACGAATAAAATAAACTCTTAATAAACGAAACAATATTATGTTGTTCCGAATTTAATTTCATACTGCCGGCTTCAATTTTAGATAAATCCAATAACTGGTTGATTAGATTTAGTAATCTTCTTGCATTTCTGTTGGCTACTTGCAATTTACTTTTCTCTTTATTTTCAATATTGGATGACATTACAGTTTCAATTTGTCCAAGTATTAAAGTAAGAGGAGTGCGAAATTCATGTGAAAGATTTTCAAAGAAATGAGATTTAAGATAATCCAAATTACGCAAGGCGTCCGTTTCAACTTTTTCAAGCCTTAGTTGATTTTTAAGTTTCAATCTATTTAGTTCATAACGTCTTAAAAAATAAAGAGCAGAAAGCAAAACAATTCCATATAAACTATATGCCCACCATGTTCTCCACCAAGGAGGGTTAATAATAAAATAGAAAGCGGCGCCCTTTTCATTCCAAAGTTCATCATTATTAGAACCCTTTACCCTAAAGACATAATCCCCTGGTTTTAGATTTGTATAAGTTGCAGTGTTCTTTGTTCCTGAATAAATCCAATCCTTATCAAGACTTTCTAACATATACGCGTACATGTTTTTTTCGGGAGCGGAATAATCTAACGCGGCAAATTCAAACGTAATAACATCATTATCATCAGAAAGAATTAGTTTGTCTTTACCAGGATTTGAATATTGTTTGCGTAATTGAGCTTGTGATTTTTGTGACGAATAATTGCGAATATTAACATTTAGAATTGAAATTTCCGGAACAAACGGATTATCAACAATATTTTTAGGAAAGAAATAATTTAATCCTTTAATACCGCCAAAGAACATTTCACCACTGTTGCTGCGATAGAAAGCGCCGGTATTAAATTCATTGCTTTGTAATCCATCATTAATATTATAATTCCTAAAAGTTATTTGGTTAGGATTAAATTTTGATAATCCCTTGTTTGTGCTTAACCACAAATTACCTTTTTCATCCGGCAATACACCATAAACAACATTGTTTGGCAGTCCATCTTTTTCTGTAAAATGTGCAAACGTACCACTTAAAACATTTAAACGATTTAATCCTCCGCCAGAAGTGCCTATCCAAAGAATGCTATCTGGCATTAAAGGATCAGGACAAATTGAATTAATAACATCATTGTTCAGGCTGTTGGGTTTTGCTGGATCATTTTTATAGGTATAAAATGATTTTTTTTGCAAGTCAAAAAGTACTAATCCGGTTCTTGTCCCAATCCAAAACCTGTCTTTGGCATCTTGATAAATTACGGGTCGTGTACGTTGATTATATTGCGGTGTTTCCAAATAACGATAATTTTGGAAGGTCCCTTTGTCAACATCCACTAATCTGCAAAAGAAACTTTCAGTTGCTGCCCATATGTTATCTTGATGATCTTCAAAAACGGCATAGACTTCTTTTTGAGGTAAGCCAGACTTATCTAAGATATTAAATCTGTACTGCTTTATTTTATTGTTTGATGGATCAAAACTGTAAACACCTTCACTAGTTGCTGCCCAAATTTTTCCATCGTGTGATTTTATCATTGACCATGCGCCGGTGTTTCCAAAATCATCCGGTCTGTATGAATCAGTTTCGTAACTTTTTATCTCTCCTGTTTTACGATTCCATCGAAACAATACATCAGTACTTAGCCAAACAACATCTTCGCTTTCTTCTAAAATACATCTTATACTAAACCCGGTTACACGAGTCAATGAATTGCTTTTTTTTATAAAGGTTGAAAATCGATTTATCTTTGGGTCATAAAAATTAATTCCCATCCCTGCTGTACCAACCCATAAAATTCCTGTCCTATCAATATATAGGCTGGAGATACTGTTATAACTGATTGATTGTTGATTTAAAAAATCATTTCTAATATAATCGTAATTAGATGTTTTAGGATCAAACCGCATTAGTTCGCCTGATGTTGCGAGCCACATTTTTCCAGCGGCATCTTCAACAATCTGAATTATATTTCCCCAGCCATATCTATAAACATCATAATGATGCGGGAAAAAATTATAAACACCGGTTTGCCGATTCAACTCTACTAATCCGCTTAATGTACCTAACCATAAATTTCCATTGCTGCTTTCATGTATTGAATAAACCGTATTATCAAAATAATTTGCTGGTGCTTTTGGGTTTTTAATTTGTAATTGATAGTGGATAAAATTTTCCGTGTTGGTATCAAATTTATCTAAACCATTTAAGGTGCCAAGCCAAAGAACTCCTTTGGAGTCAAAAAATAAAGTTGAAACAATATTGCTGCTTAAGCGGTTCGCTTTGTTTGATTGAGATGAAAATTGCTTGTATTCAAATTCAAAAGAATTTTCTTTATCTAAAGATAGCTTGAACACACCCTGCCCCCTGGTTGCAATCCAGATGTTTTTTAAAGAATCTTCTGAAATCGATTTAATTTCATCAGAATAATAATCTGTAGAAGCATTGGCGTGATAACGAATATGATGAAAAACTTCTGTGACTCTTTCAAAACAATTTAAACCGCCGTTTAAAGTTCCAGCCCAAATATTACCGCGACTGTCCTCAAATAAAGAGGTTATAAAGTTATCAGAGATGGTTGTGGTGTCAAAA
>JBDTRQ010000315.1:0-3556 GCA_039931535.1 Ignavibacteriota bacterium | reverse complement strand
AAGGATATTTTGGTCCAACTAATTCAAACAATTCATTCGAGAAAGAATTTATAATATTTTAATATATTCTTAGGTCTTCAGAATATCTTTTTATTATAAGTATGAAAAATGTAAAAGTAAAAAATATGGGTGACCGACTATGAAAACAAAAAAAAATAAAAAAGTACTTATCGCATTGGATTATAACCCAACAGCACAAAAAGTAGCTGAAACAGGTTATTCACTAGCAAAGACCATGAAAGCTGAAGTAATTTTGCTGCATGTAATTTCAGATCCGGTTTTGTATTCCTCCTCAGAATATTCTCCTATTATGGGAATGAGTTTTAGCGGTTACACAAATTTGGAAGTATTAAAATTGGAAACAATCGAAGGAAGGAAAAAAGCATCCAAACAATTTCTGGATAAATCAAAATTACATCTTGGTGATAAATCAATTAAGACCCTTGTAAAAGAAGGCGATTTTGCTGAAACCATAAAAGAAACAGCCGAGAAATTACATGTTGATATAATAGTTATGGGCTCGCACAGCCGAAGATGGTTGGAAAATATAGTGATGGGAAGTGTCGCTGAAAAAGTCTTACATCATACTTCTATACCACTATTTATTATTCCAACCAAAAAGAAATAGTTAAAAAGAAGTTATGTTCGGATTAAAAAACAGAAGACGAGAACGCACGTAGGCTCACCTTTCCTCAAAAATGGCAGGAAATTTTAAAGAAGAATTCTAAGCCATTATGTTAAAGGGTGACAAAAACACTACTGAAAAAAAAGATAAATTTAATTAAGGATAAACATTTTCAGATTGATAAATTATTTGGTATTCCAATTTATCTGGATTATTCCTGGTTCCTGATTTTAGTAATACTCACCTGGATATTAGCATAAAGTTATTTCCAGATTATACATTCATAGACAGGCTGGATTATTTCGAAACGACAACCAATTGGAAATAATTGGAAAACCCCTCCTCCAAAAGATGTAGTCCTCTATTCATCCCTTTGTCCGATTGTTTTCCCTAAAAATCGTGAGTAATCTATTAATGTATAAGCGAGACCATTTTGCTTTTATTGTTCATCTATGAAAATAGGAAAGGAAAAATTATGAAAGCTTTAGTATATCACGGACCAGGCAAACGTGCATGGGAAGACAAACCGAAACCGCTAATTAAGGAACAAACAGATGCTATAATCAAAATATCAAAAACTACTATTTGCGGAACTGACCTTCATATTATGAAGGGAGATGTTCCAACTATTACTGATGGACGAACTCTAGGCCATGAAGGTATCGGAGTTGTAGAACAAATAGGTAAGAATGTTACTAATTTTAAAGTCGGTGACAAGGTATTGATTTCCTGTATAACAGCCTGTGGAATTTGTGATGCATGTAAAAAAGGAATGTATTCACATTGTGAAACCGGCGGATGGATACTTGGTAATCTGATCGATGGAACTCAGGCTGAATTTGTTAGAATACCTCATGCTGACACTAGTCTTTATCATATACCTGAAGGTGCAGACGAAGAAGCTATTGTAATGCTTAGTGATATTTTACCAACCGGATTTGAATGCGGTGTTTTAAAAGGTAAAGTAAAACCGGGTGATATTATTGCAATTGTCGGAGCAGGACCAATCGGGCTTGCAACTCTTTTGACCGCTCAATTTTATTCGCCAGACGAAATTATTATGGTAGATCTTGATGAGAACAGGTTAAACGTTGCAAAAACATTCGGGGCAACAAAACTTGTTTCAAAAGATGCTGTTAAAGAAATAATGAAACTGACCAATGGTAAAGGTGTTGATGTTGCTATAGAAGCAGTGGGGATAGCTGCTACTTTTGATATTTGTCAATCTATAATTGCTCCAGGCGGACATTTGGCAAACGTGGGCGTTCATGGTAAAAGTGTTGATTTGCATCTCGAAAAATTATGGTCGTCCAATATTACAATTACAACAAGACTTGTTGATACTGTTACAATACCAATGTTGTTAAAGACAGTTACATCCGGAAAATTGCAACCTGCAAAATTGATTACGCATCGATTTGCGCTTAGCGATATTATGAATGCTTACGATACATTTGGAAATGCTGCAAAAGAAAAGGCAATAAAAATTATACTTAATAACTAAAGATGTGATGTTTTATAAATTAATACTGAACTGCTATATATATTTTACTTAGAGAGGATTATAAATGGAAAGCTACGAATTAATAGTTGATGAAATCGAAAATCAGAGTGTTAAGGAACCTGCAAATATTGATAGTGAAACTGCTGGATTGAATTCCGACTTACAAAAAGATGATAATAATGTTTTTATAATATTCTCGAATGAAGATAACTGTGTTCAATTTGTAATTCCGGATATTATAGATGAAAAGATTAAAGTACCTAAAAGATGTAGCAGCTTTTTCATCCCGCTGATAGATTGAATCAAGTTTGCCTAAAAGAAATGGAACTATGAATAATAATATAAGTCCTCTCAAAATAATATATACTGATCACACGAAAATTCTTATTGCTGATTTTTTGTGGCTGAAGTTTTGGAAATAATTTTAAGAGGGGATTTGAATTAAATTATAAAAAAGTACAATAAACAATTATCTTACTTAAATCACCTTACGTAAAATTTGAAACCTCCAAGGTTTCAAGTAAAAGGTTTTGCTAAAATAATTATTATATCAGTAAAAATTTTAAAACCTTGGAGATTTTTCTCTTGCTTGCCTAAGCTGAGTTACTTAAAATAACTTGCATGGAAATAGACTTTAAACATAAAATTACTCTGGCTATAATTGGACTTTTTGGAACCGTTACAATAATTGTTCTTATAAATCAATACGGTATAGGATTAACTCCAGACTCCGTGTATTATATCTCTGTTGCAAGGCATATTGCAGATGGCAGCGGCTTTGTTGGTTATGATGGATACAGTTTTGTTCTTGAGCCACCGCTTTATCCATTTCTTTTAGCAGATATTAAAATTTTATTTAATATAGATCCTTTAATTTCATCAGGCTACTTGAATGCAATCCTTTTGGGATTAATAATTTACTACTCCGGTTTACTTTTCTCAAGACATTTAAAATCACTATCACTAACGATGATAGGAATTGCGTCTATTTTGATTTTGTTTATACTTTTAAAAATATTTATGAATGCATTATCTGAACCACAGTTTATAATGCTAATTATATTATACCTGTATTACATTGATATTTACAGATTAAAAAAAACATACCCTTTACTTATTTTTATTTCAATCGCTGCTTCATTAACCAGCCTTACTCGTTATGTTGGGGTAATTATGATTTTAACAGGTGCAATAAGCATTTTTACTTTCGGCAGAGAAAACTTCAAACAAATGTTAAAGCATTTATCCCTGTTCTTGATTCTAACAATTTTGCCTATCAGCCTGTGGATTTTAAGAAATTATTTTGTAACGGGTACATTAGTAGGGCAGCGTGCCGGATCTTCTTATAACCTTTCCCAAAATATGATGTTTTTTTTTAATGCAATTCTCAATTGGCTTTTACCGGTTCAAATAAATTACCAGCCTTT
>JBDTRQ010000314.1:0-1788 GCA_039931535.1 Ignavibacteriota bacterium | reverse complement strand
ATTTCGTGCAATACGGTAACTGCAAAATTAACATTTATATAGTCATTAACTTTTGCGGTAATAATATTATCCCATCTTACATCCCAAACATCAAGAGCATCAAATCTTGTAAATAGTCTTAAGAATCCGTAATAATTAATATTGGGTAAAAATTCGTATTTAACTTCAGTAACAGACTCAATACCGGTTTCGAACTTAAATTTTTCAATTTCATTCGGTGTTTCCGGATCATCCGTATAGAGCGAATCAAATTTATCAGCAAAAGTTTGCTGGAAAGCTAATCCAAGTCTTGTTGTAATAATTTTATTTTGATCATAAGTGAAACCAATCGCTTCAGTTAAATAGCCGGGATCAAAAAAATCTACAGTCTGTACTGCAGGATCTACCGAGTAATCATATCCTTTAGTAACTGCACTTCTAAAAGTAACGGCAACATAAGGATCAACAGGCCAGCCGATATTTCTTGATCCAACGCTCTCAAAATAAATATCATTTTCAGTGGTTCTATATCCAACATCTGCAAGCTTGGTTCTGCCGTAACTTACGTTTAATCTATTTTTCCACTTCCAGGGGAAATCGAAGTAGATACCACCTAAATTTGTAAAGACGGTGTATGCTAAAGCATCTGATCCGCCTTGTGCCCAATTAGAAAATACTGTTTGACTTAAATTCAATCCAACAACGCCTGTCATATTCCAGCCGGTTTTTAACAATGAATCTGGAACATCTTGTGCAAAAGAATTGAATGCGAATGTAATAAATAATATAAGAATTAGTTCTTTCATTTTTTGGTCACTCTATAATTGATTAATTTATTTATAGAAAATCAGATAGAAATTTCGAAGACTTGTTCATCTTTAAATGGAAAATCAAAGTAAAAAAAGTCTTTATCTTCTTTTTTGATTTTATCTTTTGTCAGATAATAATCTTCACTGGTATTATTTTTCCTATTATTTTTGAAAGAAAGATAAAGTCCTTCTTCAAAGTAGTACCTTGGTAGTCTTATTTTTTTATGTGATGCCAGAAAAGCCATATCAACAGATATTTTTCTGATTAATCCGTTACGATTAACTTTTAAATATATTGTTCTCATTTTCCATTCGTTTTGATACAAAATTAGCCATAAAGATGCTAATCTAAAAACTGATTTTTATCCAACTTTTTTTCAACAATTAGGAAAGTTTTAGAATTTTGTATTGGAACTTAGAAATCAACATCTTAATTAGCTTATTGTTGGTTATAATATTATGCCATTGCTATTAGTTGCTAATTATAAAACATCCCTCAAATTTGAAAGAAGAAAATATCAATTTCCTGATTCTGAGAAGTTAGATCGATTTACCCAACTATTTATGATTCAAAATACTTCAAAAATCCAAAATTTTTGCGGAATGGAATAATTGCGCATTGCAAATCTTTTGGAACGTAGTTTGATTTAGAAACGTAGTTTAATTTAGAAACGTAGCAAATTAATAATTCATTAAGGATCATTTATGAAAAAATCATTACTCCTGTTCTTTTTCGCTTTTGCTGTTGGAACAATAAGTTTTGCTCAAACGGTAAGTCTCAAAACCTTTGGTGTAACTCCCAGAGATGTTTCAAAGGATACAGTAGAACAATACTTTGATAGGGCATACAATAGTTTATTAAACGTTGGCAAAGAAACTAAAGTTTTCTTACAAGGAACTTCAACAGTTGCTCTGTCAGGTGCATCCTGGAATTTTTCAACAAAACCTACTGGTTCCAACGCTACATTTGGAGCAGTTAAGGATTTAGATACTTCAAATC
>JBDTRQ010000313.1:0-3302 GCA_039931535.1 Ignavibacteriota bacterium | reverse complement strand
ATTAGGATTTAATGACAGGCATTTTATCATTATTGCAGAATAAATTTTCTTTCTAAAGTCAAATTATAGAAAATTTTAACCAATCTGTACTGGCATCTGAATTGAGTCATTAAAAGTTGGTTTTTATTTAAAATGAAAGTGTTTTTGGGAGTATTAGATTTAATGCTGGCTTGATATGGGTCCGCACTTATTCTTATATTTCAAGTGTGAAACGAAAATTGAGAATTTTTTGTTTCACTATTAATAAATTAAGGAGTGATATGGACGGAAATTTCTCAGATAGATTACAAGATGTAATTAGACTTAGCAGGGAAGAAGCCCTAAGACTTGGGCATGATTATATTGGAACAGAACATCTGCTGCTTGGAATTATTCGCGAAGGACAAGGAGTTGCCGTAAGAATTTTAAGAAATCTTGATAGCGATTTAGTAAAACTAAAAAAAGCAATTGAAGATACTGTTAGAACTTCCGGCGGAACGCTTACAATTGGAAATATTCCTCTTACAAAACAAGCAGAAAAAGTTTTAAAGATTACACAGATCGAATCTAAAATTTATAAAGCTGATGTTATCGGAACAGAACATCTTCTTTTATCTTTACTAAGAGATGAAGATAATATTGCTACACAAATTCTTCATCAGTTTAATGTTACTTATGATTCTGCACGTTCGGAACTTAACGCTATGTTAAGTGCAAAAAATCCAAAAGATCCGGGACAAAAAGTGCCGCTATCGATGGATAAGAAATCAGATAAAACAAAAACACCGGTGTTAGATAATTTTGGAAGAGATTTAACAAAACTCGGTCTTGAAGACAAACTTGATCCTGTTGTTGGAAGAGAAAAAGAAATTGAACGAGTTGCACAGATTCTTAGTAGAAGAAAAAAGAACAATCCTGTTCTGATCGGTGAGCCTGGCGTTGGTAAAACTGCAATCGCAGAAGGATTAGCGCTTCGTATCATTCAGAAAAAAGTTCCAAGAACTTTGCAGGATAAACGTGTTGTAACTTTAGATCTTGCAGGACTTGTTGCGGGAACAAAATACCGCGGGCAGTTTGAAGAGCGAATGAAAGCTTTGATGAACGAACTTGAAAAAGCTGAAGATGTAATTCTTTTTATAGATGAGATTCATACAATTGTTGGTGCAGGTGGTGCAAGCGGATCACTTGATGCATCAAATATGTTTAAACCTGCGTTAGCTCGCGGTGATATACAATGTATTGGTGCAACAACTTTAGATGAATATAGAAAATTTATTGAAACTGACGGCGCACTTGATCGTAGATTCCAAAAAGTTATGGTTGATCCACCAACGTATGATGAGACTTTACAAATTCTTGAAAACATAAAATTCAAGTATGAAGAACACCATCATGTTCGTTATTCAAAAGAAGCAATTCAAACAGCAGTTAAACTTAGCAATCGTTACATAACAGATCGCCATCTTCCAGATAAAGCAATCGATGTAATTGATGAAGCAGGGTCAAGAGTACATATGGGCAACTTTGAAGTACCGCAGGATGTTCTTGATCTTGAAGAAGAAATTGAAGGTGTAAAAAAAGATAAAGCTCGCGTTGTTAAAATGCAGGATTATGAAGAAGCTGCAAGATTGCGTGATAAAGAACGTAATCTTTTATCTGATCTTGATACTGCAAAACGTGAGTGGGATACAAAAACAAAAGATATCGTTCACGATGTAACTGAAGATGATATTGCTACAGTTGTTGCGATGATGACAGGCATTCCTGTTAATCGTATCGCACAGACTGAATCCGAAAAACTTTTAAAGATGGCTGATGCATTAACTCAATCTATTGTTGGGCAGGATGAAGCAGTTCAAAAACTTACAAAAGCTATTCGTAGAACTCGTGCTGGATTAAAAAGTCCAAATCGTCCAATTGGTAGTTTTATTTTCTTGGGTCCAACCGGAGTTGGTAAAACTGAATTGTGTAAAGTTCTTGCAAGATATTTGTTCGATAGTGAAGATGCACTTGTTAGAATTGATATGAGTGAGTACATGGAAAAATTTTCTGTTTCAAGATTAGTTGGAGCGCCTCCCGGATATGTTGGATATGAAGAAGGCGGACAGCTAACTGAAAAAGTAAGACGAAAACCTTACTCAGTTGTTTTGTTTGATGAAATTGAAAAAGCACATCCTGATATTTTTAGTTTGCTGCTTCAAGTGCTTGATGATGGAACGTTAACTGATTCACTTGGAAGAAAAGTTGATTTCAAAAATACAATCATTATTATGACATCAAACGTTGGAACAAAAGATATTAAAAATATCAGCAAGTTTGGTTTTGGCGGTGACGATAAGGCTGATAAGTATTCAAGTCTAAAGAATACTGTTGAAGATGCAATGAAGAAGCTGTTCAACCCGGAATTCCTAAACAGAATTGATGATACAATTGTTTTCAGAAATCTTGATAAAGATGATATTCATAAAATTATTGATATTGAGATAAAAGACTTGCTTGCAAATATTAGAGAAAACAAATTAACTCTTGTATTAGATGAATCAGCAAAAGAGTTCTTAGTTAACAAAGGCTTTGATGAAAAATTTGGTGCTCGTCCATTACGCAGAGCATTACAAAAATACGTTGAAGACCCGTTAGCTGAAGAAATTTTACGTGGCTCATTTAAAGAAGGTACTACCATAATAGCTAAGCACGTAGAAAACACAGAAGACTTAGTTTACTTTGATGAATCTTTAGAACATCCGGATCCAAATGTTGAACCGGAAAAAACTGATTTGGGTGAGAACTAAACCAGTTAAAAATTATAAATGAAAAATTAAAATTTAAGGCGATTCGAGAGAGTCGCCTTTTTTTGTTTTTAGAATGTTTTAAAAACTTTAAGCGGCATAATTTGTTATTGCTTAACACTTGTAAAGTAATTTTATTACCGCTTACCTAAAAAAATAAAGTAAGTTTTACTTTCTAACTTGTAAATGTTTAGTTATTTGTTTCTTTTTGTTATGCTTAAAATTTGATAGAAACAATATACAGCAGAAAGGCTGTTCAAATGCCTAAACATTTAACAAAAACTATTTCTAAAATTGTTTTTACTTTTAAAAAAAACTTAAAAGTATTTTTGCTTTTAATATTAGCTTTTCTTGCGCAGATAAGCTGCAACACAACAGAACCAACCGATGAACTTAAACCCGGAAGACGTGATTATACATGGACAATGGATACAGTTAAAATACCCTTTAAAAAATTAACTAGAATATGGGGTAGTTCGCCAACAGATGTTTCGTGTATTGGTTCGGATGGAGGTCTTGATCAAGCAATCTGGCACT
>JBDTRQ010000312.1:0-1590 GCA_039931535.1 Ignavibacteriota bacterium | reverse complement strand
TTTAATTCTTGCAAGCTCTCCATTGCCTTTAGGCCAAATGGAGTTGCAGCATTGCCAAGCCCAAGCATATTCGCAGAAATATTCATAACCATAGATCCAACGGCTGGATGATCCGGTGGAACTTCTGGGAATAATTTTTTTGTAATTGGTTTTAACCAGTTTGCAATAATTTTTATCAAACCTGCTTGCTCTGCAACCTTCATCACTCCAAGCCACATAGCCATAATTCCAATTAAGCCAAGAGCAATTTGAACCGCTGTGCCGGCTATTCCAATTGAATCGTTTGTAACACGCTTCATAGAAAGAAAACTGATTTTTTCAAAATAAACTTTTGATAAAAATGTAACGCTATCTTGTCTGGATAAAATATTTGCCCGCGCTAAAATGTCATCATCTTTACCTGAAGCTTTTGCAATTCGTGTTATAAATTCAGGCGTGTTTGCATCGGTTTTAAGATAAAGCTGTATTGCTTTTTTATCGTCTGTAAATGATCCGACACCACTAACAATAACATTTTCAGAAATTTTTGCTGAAAAGAATTTATTGTAGTTATCTTTTGATACTTCAACTGCACAATCAAATCCCCCGCCCGCTTTTGGCGATGATGTTTTAATCGTAACAGATAATGGAACATCATTATTGTATCTGTTTTTTGTTAGGTCCGAAATATCAATAAAAAGTGCGGAAGCAAGTCCGAGGAACAGCAGTGAGATCCATACATAATTTAACAAGTTAATTCTCCGCGGTTATAATAGTAGAATAAAAATATTAACAATTTATCTAACCCGAATATCGAAGAGGAATTGTGGAGTTTTGGTATGATGATGCAATGGAATTTTGGAGGAATGGAATACTGGAGTATTGGAATATGGTATAAGGTTTCAACCAAAATATTTTCATTGCTATCAACAAGTTGATATTTAGAAACTAATTCCCTTCTTCAATCAAAGATTTTATCTCATTTGTATCGAGTATAATAGGCTTAAGATTTTCACTAACTTCATATCCGTTTGGCTCAACAGAGCGCGAATATTTTAATCGATACAATTCTGTTATTTGCTCACGCAGCTTGTTGTCATCAACATCTCTAATCTCGCCGTTAATCGTAATAAAAGATAATCGATAAGTAAATTCTTTAGATTTATCATTTATTTTTTCTGTTGATGAAACCGAGAAAGTGCCTGCCGAGCCGTATTTAACGTGCACAAAGTTCTCATCTGTGCTGTCTAAATAAGTGTAAATATTTTTATCGAGATAAATAAAGTTGCAGGCAATCTGCATTAATTTTTCATTAGCAAGGTGTATGCAAAGTACTCCTGATTGCGCTTGAGTAAGCTGCTTTTCAATTTCTGCAATATCTCTTATTTGTGTTGTTTGTTTTTTCATAATTTACTTATTAGCAGTCCCCTTAATTTATAATACAATTATTTTGGAGCTTCAAACCCAATTGCAATTCAAGAACCGACCGCGCCCCTTCGAGATTTAGCGTGCCAGTTGGAGTCGTGTAATGTGTTAGACGTTTCAAATTTAAATCCGAGTTCTTGCGGAGCTCATGTTGTCCCCAAGCCCCACGTGATCATGACCTGTGAT
>JBDTRQ010000311.1:0-2813 GCA_039931535.1 Ignavibacteriota bacterium | reverse complement strand
TGTGTTGCGGAAGGCGTTGTTTCCGCTGTGGAATGGCTGCCGGGTTACGGTACAGTTTTAATTATTAGTCATAAAGGCGATTACCGAACAGTGTATGGTCATCTTTCGGAAGTGTTTGTTAAGGAAGGCGATAAACTAAAAACAGGCGGAGTGATTGCCAAAGTTGGTGAAAGTGTTGAAGGAAATATTTTGCATTTTGAAGTTTGGAGCGGCAGGCAAAATGTAAATCCCGAACTTTGGCTGCGTAATTAATTACACAATATTTTGAAACGAATATTTCAAAAAATAGAATCCAACGAAGTTTTATTTAAAAACTTTACTTCGCTTTCAATACTGCAAGTTGCAAATTATATTTTTCCATTAGTTACACTACCATACTTAGTTAGAGTTTTAGGCCCTGAAAAATACGGACTGGTAAACTTTGCAACTGCATTTGCAGCCTACTTCACAATCATTACGGATTACGGATTTAATTTATCAGCTACGCAAGAAATATCTGTTAACAGAGAAAATTTTAACCGTGTATCAGAAATATTTTCTTCAGTGTTTACAATAAAGATGCTGCTGTTTGTTTTATCAAGTGTGATATTTTTTATTGTCGTTTTAGTCTTTCCAATCTTTAAAGAAAATCTAATTTTATTTATTGTAACATTTTTAGGTGTACTTGGTACTGCATTGTTTCCATTATGGTTTTATCAAGGCATGGAGCGGATGAAATACATTTTAATAATTTCTGTTTCTGTAAGATTGATAACAACCATTTTGATATTTGTTTTAATTAAATCCGAAAATGATTTTATAAAATTTGCTGGGTTAAATACTGTTACTCAATTTGTAATCGGGATTATTGGATTGCAGTTTGCATTAAGCAAATTTGGATTGAAATATCGTTTTCCAAATAAAACATTAATTATTCTGCAACTTAAAAGCGGCTGGAATCTTTTTCTCTCAACCATCTCAATAAATTTATATACCACTTCAAATGTATTTATACTTGGATTATTTGCTCCTGCAAATGTAGTTGGATATTATGCGGCTGCGGATAAAATAAGAATGGCATTCCAGGGAATACTTTCGCCAATGTCTCAAAGTGTTTTTCCGTATGTTAATAAAATGCTCAGCGAGTCTTATGAACGGTTTATAAGTTTTAATAAAAAATTATTTAAAATTGCTTTAATAGTTGGTGCGATTATTTCTATGATGCTATTTTTATTTGCAGAGCCTATTGTAAATATTATTTTGGGTAAAGATTATGAACCATCTATTATAGTTCTAAGGATAATAGCGTGTCTGCCGATGGTAATATTTTTAAGCAATGTTTTAGGTATTCAAACTATGCTGCCATTGAATAAGCATAAAAGTTTTTCTATAATTCTATTTTTTGCTGCTATGATAAGTTTAACATTATCGTTTATACTCGTTCCAATTTATTTTGAAATAGGAACAGCGATTACAGCATTAGCGACTGAAACATTTGTTACGCTTGCATTTTATATATTTGTAAAACGCAATAAAATTTTTGCTATATGAAATACGATTATTTGATAGTCGGTGCCGGTTTTGCAGGCTCAGTTATGGCTGAAAGATTAGCATCTCAGCTGAATAAAAAAGTTATAGTTGTTGAAAAACGAAATCATATTGCTGGTAATGCTTATGATGAATTTGACGAACATGGAATACTAATTCATAAATACGGTCCGCATATTTTTCACACAAACAGTAAAGAAGTTTATGATTTCTTATCACAGTTCACAGAATGGATTCCATACGAACATAAAGTTTTGGCTAAGATTGGAAATAGATTATATCCAATTCCAATAAACAGATTTACAATTAATAAACTTTATGGATTAAACCTTACAACTGATGAAGAAGTAAAAAACTATTTTGAAAGTGTTAGGGAAAAACGGTTTCCAATTCTTAATTCAGAGGATATTATTGTAAACCAAGTTGGTAAAGGTTTGTTTGAAAAGTTTTTTAAACACTACACAAAAAAACAATGGAATTTGGAAGCGAAAGAATTATCGGCATCTGTATGCGGCAGAATTCCAGTTAGAACAAACGATGATTGCAGATATTTTACAGATAAATATCAGTGTATGCCAAAAGATGGTTACACAAAAATGTTTGAAAAAATGTTGAATCATAAGAACATAGAAGTAATTTTAAACACAGATTATAAAAATATTTTGGATTCAATAAAATTTGATAAAATGATTTACACTGGGCCGATAGATTATTTTTTTGATTACAAATTTGGAAAACTGCCTTATAGGTCGATTAGATTTGAGTTTACGAATTTGAATCAGCAGGAATTTCAACAAACATCTCAAGTAAATTACGTTGATAATTCAGTTGCGTACACAAGAGTTATTGAGCACAAAAAACTTAATCAGCAAAATTCTGATACAACAACAATCTCTTTTGAATATCCGCAACAGGATGGTGAACCATTTTATCCCATCCCCACACAGGGAAATAGAAATCAATACACCTTATACAAAAATGAAACTGATAAATTATTTAATGTTATCTTTTGTGGAAGATTAGCAGAATATCAATATTATAATATGGATCAGGTTGTGGCGAATACATTAAAAATATTTGGTATTGAATCTAAATGAATGATAATCCTTTAGTTACCGTAAACATACTATCTTTTAATCGAAAGGATGAACTTCGTAATACGATTACTAAGGTGTATGAGCAAGACTATAAAAATATTGAGGTAATTGTTGTTGATAATGCTTCGAGTGATGACAGTGCTGAAATGGTGAGGACAGAATTCCCAGAAGTTCAATTGATTCAAATGG
>JBDTRQ010000310.1:0-7250 GCA_039931535.1 Ignavibacteriota bacterium | reverse complement strand
GGTAAAACTGAACTCGCTCGTGCAGTAGCCGAAGTCCTTTTCGGCGATGAAAGATTTATGGTAACCCTGAACATGACCGAATATCAGAATGAACATAACACATCCAGATTAATTGGCGCTGATCCAGGACTTGTTGGCTACGGCGAAGGCGGTTCTTTAAGTGAACCTGTACGAAGGAGACCATACTGCGTCGTTCTTCTTGATGAAATTGAAAAAGCCAATACATCAGTAACAGATCTTTTTATGCAGATTTTTGATCGCGGAATGCTGCAGGATGCTGACAGACGTAATATTGATTTTACCAACACAACAATTTTTATGACTTCCAACCTTGCATCTGAAGTGTTGTTTGAAAAATATAATGCCGGAATGACAAACCCCGATGAATTACTGGAAGAGCTTCGTCCTTATATGAACCAATATTTTAGACCAGAGTTTTTAGGAAGAACAAAACCGATTGTTTTTCTTCCACTAACTAAAGAATCAATGAAGCCTATTGTAGAATTGAAACTCGGAAAAATTCAAAAAAGATTACTTCAGAATCAGAATCTAATTGTTGATTTTAATAAAGCAGTAATTGATGATATTGTCGATTCGTGCACAAGAGCTGAAACCGGCGCCAGAAATATTGATGCTATTGTTGATAGAAAACTTGCACCGGAAATTTCTTCACAGCTTTTAGGCTTTATGGCTGAAGGTAAAAGTCCTTCAAAAGTAACTGTTACAAAAGCAAAGGACGGTTCGTTCAAATACAAATTTGTAGAATAATAATTATACAAGAGAATAAAAAATATATAATTACGAGGTTTTAGATGCCTGAGCAAAAATTTAATCAGCCTTATTATAAAATACATTTTGATGAGCTTGATGATGAAAACATGGGAGTAGTATCATTTGAAGGCAAAGAGGAAATCTCCAATATTTTTGAATATCAAATCGTTCTTGCCACAGATAATCCTCAGCTTGATTCATTAAAGATATTAAACAAACCAGCCTCTTTCACTATGATAAGAGCTGATGAAAGTACTGCTGAAATTCACGGAATTATATCACAGATTGAACAGTTTGGATCGGCAAGAGATCACGTTTTTTACAAAGTTGTTCTTGTTCCTCGTTTGTGGAAAGCCAATCTTACTTTTCAGAATGAAGTTTATCAGAATTTGGAAATAAAAGATCTGATAGAAAAAGTTCTTAAGAAAAGTGACCTTGGAGGAAATGATTTTAAGATTGATTTGAAAAATAAATATCCCAAAAGTGAGTTTGTGGTCCAATACCGAGAAACAGATTTTAATTTCTTAAACAGAAGACTCGAACATTTTGGTATTTATTATTATTTCGATCACACTGGTGATAAAGAAGTTGTTTGCTTTACTGATGATAATAACAAACTCCCTGCTGTTGATCTGCCTGAAGATATAGGCTATAATGCAAACCAGGACCCCTTTGGTGACAAGGAATCAATCCTTGACTTATCTTCAAGAGAAAAAGTTGTTACCGGAACTGTTCAGCTTAAGGATTATAATTATTTGTTCCCTGAAAAACAGTTGATGGCTCAGAGCCAGATAGATTCCAACTCTCCCGGAATGTACTATGATTATGGCGACAATTTTGAAAATGAAAAAGATGCTGAATTTCTGGCTAAGATTAGAAACCAGGAATTTTTGGCTAAGAGTAAAATTTTTAAAGGTAAAACAAGCAGCAGATTATTCAGAGCAGGATACCGTTACAAAATGGATCGGCATTATAGATCTGACTGGAACAGTGAATACATAATTACAAAACTTACTCTGAACGGCGCTCAGAAAGGACAGTTTGTAGTTCCAACTGATATGCAGGTAAACGACAAACTCTTTGAATGCCGGTTCGAGTCAATACCTTTTGATATAGATTTTCGTCCTGAGAGAACAACTCCTATTCCAAAAATTTCAGGAATTATGAGCGCAAAACTTGAATCAGGTTCGGGAGATGAATATGCATATCTTGATGATCACGGACGGTACAGGTTTAAAGCATTATTCGATATAAGTGATAAATCAAACGGCGAAGCTTCATTGCCGATTCGTATGACTCAAAGTTATTCCGGTTCCGGTTATGGAATTCATTTTCCAAATCATAAAGATGCAGAACTTCTCTGGGCTTGTGTTGACGGCAATGTTGACAGACCAATCGGGCTGGGAACAGTTCCAAATCCTTCTCAAGCTTCCCCGGTTGTAGCAAAAAATAAATCGCACAACGTAATAAGAACTGCTTCAGGAAATGAAATCCGCTTAGATGATAAATCCAATGAAACACAGATTGCATTCACAACGTCAGATTCGCATAAATTTTTGATGGATGATAAGGATGATAAAATTGAAGTGATTTCAAAGGACAAACATAAAATTGTAATGGATGATAAAAATCAGAATATAACTATTACAACAAAAGACGGACATACCATCCTGTTCGATGATAAGAATACAAAGATAGAAGTTGTCAGTAAAGAAGGTCACTTTATAACTATAAATGATAAGGGCGGTGAAGAAAAAATCCAACTCTCTGACAAAAACAAAAAAAATACTTTTATTATAGATATTAAAAACGATAAGCTTGTTATTGAATCGAAAGAGGGAAGTATTGATATCCTCGCTAAAAATGAAATTAAGTTGAAAACTAAAAAAATTATTCTTGATTCAGAAGTTGAAACAAATTGTAAGACCAAAGACTTTATTTTAAAAGCCAGCAATGATGTGACCGTGAAAGCTTCATCAAAAATTACTCAGGAAGCTTCATCAGATTTAAAACTTAAGGGTATGAATGTTACAACCGAAGCTACTGCTGATCAAAAAATAAAAGGATTAAATACTACAGTTGAAGCCGGAGTTGATGTTAAGGTTAAAGGAAGCTTAGCAACTGTTGAAGCATCTGGAATGGTCACTATTAAAGGATCGCTTGTTAAAATAAATTGATAAAAAAGGATAGAGTAATATGAGTTTTGCCGCAAGAATGGGAGATAGTTGTGCGCACGGAGGTACAATAGTCGTCGGTTGTCCAACAGTTTTGATTGGCAACATGATGGCAGCCAGGGTTGGTGATTTGCATGTCTGCCCGATGGTCACACCTGGAACACCGCCTATTCCTCATGTTGGCATGCCTATATTACCGCCTGGAAGCCCGACTGTTTTAATAGGTGGAATGCCTGCAGCTAGAATGGGAGATATGGCAGCATGTGTCGGACCTCCAGATTCAATTGTTATGGGATGTATGACTGTAATGATCGGAATGGCTGGCAGCGGCAGCGGCAGCGGAGGCGGAGCGGGTTCAAGCGGTGCAGGTTCTGCAAAAGTAAGTGCAAAGCAGGCTGTTGCCGGAAGTCCTGAAGCAGCAACAAAAGAAAAAAACTGGATTGAATTTAAAATTGTTGATAAGGCTGGAAATCCTGTAAGCGGAGTTGATTATAAACTAACTGACACAGAAAAAAAAGAATCATTCAGTAAAGTTAAAACTGATGGCAGAATAACACGCGATGCTTTAAAAGAAGGAAATGCAGAATTAATACTTAAAAAATTATTTAATGCGAAATGGTCTAAAGAATTAGTGAAACCGGGAGATAAAGTTGAACTTAGTGTTGAATCTGAAGGATTGGATGATAGTGAACAGGTTACGTTTTCAATATGGAAAAAAGATATTAAGAAAGCGGATTCACAATTAAAAATAATTGAAGTTGAAATAGAGGATAACAAAGCTAAAACAGAATGGGAAATACCTGCAAGCGATGAATTAATTGAAGGAACGAATGCGGATAACTTTTCCTCACCACAATATTATTTTACTGTTTTGTGCAATCCCGATTTAACTGCAAGATCGGGTATCTTGTACATTGAAGACACAATTGAAATTGAATTAAAAGATGATGAAGGTAACACATTAGCTAATGAAGAATTTGTCCTTTACTTACCTGATGGCAAAATTATTACTGATAAACTCGATTCAAGCGGCTATAAGAAAATAGAAAAAGTTCCTGCGGGAACTTATTCAATTAAGTTTCCGAAACTTGTCAAGAAAAAAGAATAAACTATAAAATAACTATTCAAATATATGCCAGATGATTTTGTAATTAGTCTTAGGGACACAGATAATAAAGTTCAAAACCTGAGATCAGGACAAAAAAATTCTGTTACAGCCAATATGCATTCTACTGTAACAGTGATAGAAATGGAGGATATCAATTTCCATTTTGATAGTACTGTACTTCTTCCTGATTATGGTACTGAGCAAAACCATACCGGAGATAAAAATCAGGATAGAATAACCGGTTTAGCTGTTCTCTATGCCTGCTATAAACAAGCACAAAAAACTGATTTTCAGCAAAAAATTTTAGTTGCCGGACATACAGATAAGAAGGGAGGGGACTATTATAACCTAACCCTTTCACAGAAAAGAGCTGAAAATGTTTATTACTTGTTCACAATAAAAAGAACAGAATGGGTTAACTCTTCTAATGATAAATACCAGGTTGAAGATATACAGCAGATACTAAAATGGATTTCATTTAATTTTGAATATGATTGTGACCCAGGAAAAATTACTAATGAAATGGACTCCGAAACCCATAACGCTTTATTGAACTTCCAAAAAAGGTACAACATAGATTTTGTCACCTTAAATATTCACCGGGAAAGATTTAGTCAAACCCATATATTTACTAAGATTGATGAAGACGGAAAGATGGGAAAGCAAACGTGGGGCGCTTTCTTCGATATGTACATGCTCGAGCTGTTGATCATTCTCGGTATAAATGAGGATGGTTTGACTGAGTTAAAAGATAAGATGCAGTTCGTTCAAAAAAGTCATTCAAACCCGGCACCAGTGATTGGATGTGGTGAAAATTTTCCGGCAAGTGGCGCAACAACCGAAGAAAAGAATGCTGTGGACCGCAGAGTTGAAATTCTATTTTTTGATGATGGTGAAGATCCAAAATTAGAATGTCATCCCCGTAAATATAATTGTATAAAATCAAAATGTGATTTGTATCCGAAAGATAAATTTTACACACACAATCCGGTTGAAGTACAACCTTTACCTTTACCGAGTGGCATTGCAGTAAGAGTTCATTTAAAATTTTTATATAAAACACCTGAAGACACAAAGAGAACTCTACCAAAAGGATTTCCATATATTATAAAATATGAAGATGATTCGTTTGAAGAAAAAACTATTGATTCTGATAATGGACAGGTTTACCTGCAAATTTTAAGAGAAAAAAAATCGTTTACTATAGAATTTGCTTTTAGCGAAACGCATTATCTTGCATCTCCGGCAAATAGTTCAGGAAAAGATGAACTCGTTGAAGAAACCGAAGTAAAGAAAAAAGTGGAAGAAGGTTTTAAAGTATTCAGCTTACCTCTAAAATTCAGTTTGAAAAACTCAACTTGGGAATTATCTCCAGCCCCTTCAAACAACGTTTACAGTGAAAAAGCCTTTAAGAACCTGGATGATTTAAGTATTGAAAATATAGGCTCTGAGGTTTCACCGGTAAATATGGCACTTGATCCGAAATGGCTTCATCTAAAGTTTGTCTATTTCGATAGATTTCAAAAGAAAAAATTATCATTGCCTCAATTAGTGATAGAGGGTTATAATAATTCCAATTCAACAAACGGAAAAGCAGACTGTATTTCAAACTGGAAAGTAAAAGATGATGAATGTCAGGCAATACATTGGATTTTGCAGGAAGAAAAAAAACCTGATGATAAAGTACTTGTGCAGTTCAGAACAGCACCTAAGACATTTATAGAATCTTCTGATAGCAGTATTAAAGTGGTTACCAAATCTGGATATACAGGAACTGAACTGGAAATTAATTCCGGGAAATCTGTTAATATTAACTTTGAAGAACTAAATGCTGAACGCATGAAATATTATGATCTTCCGGCAATCTGGAAATCCAGAACTTATTTTGTAAAACAAGATTCTGAGACCTCCGGTGCAGATCCAGAAAAAGATTTATTTGAAAAAATGGTTTTAAGTGAAACCTCACATTCACGTCCACTGATAGTGTCACTGGATGATATTGTTTTGTGTATAGGTGATAATAATGGTAATGTTTTCTCCCTCTTTGAGTGGGATGGTACACCCCTTTCAGTTTTATGTAATACTTTTAATGAGAAAGATGCTGCCGGTGTTAATGATCCGGGTAAGTTAACGAAAATAGGGTTGTACAAGCCTGTTACAGATTCCGAATATATATCTGAAAATGAGGTTGCAGCAACACGTTCTGATAAAGTGGCGCAAATAGTTGATTACCCTGATTGGGTAAGAGTTGTTGCAGCACAAGGAAATATTTTTGAGGCTTTTGATTTAAGAACGCCTGATAGTAACAATGGTGTTACCGGTGCAAGAGCCGCAGTTCGCTGGGTGGATAGTGCATCTATCGTAACCCCAGGACACGATATCAATACCAGGCCGGGAATATCCAGGTTTCGCAACACTTGCATTATTCAACCTTTCTTTTACCAGGTGCACTTTTATCACGGCAGGATAGGCAGGTTTGATTTGTTTATGCTAAGGTGTTGTGATATTAAAAACAACAAGGAACAAGCAGTAAGTCTTCACTATTTTAGATTTCATTTTGTATTTAATTTCCCATTAACCCAATCAGATGTAAACAAACATCGCGTTGCCTCTACTCTAAGTGGAAATGCTGCGAAACAATTTGCCACGAACACCTGTAATACTGTAATGAACCGATGGAATGGAAATGACAGTACCAATGCTTACAGAGCAAATATTCTACCCAAAGAAGAAAATTCAGGTTTGCCTGAAACTCAACTGGTCTGGTTTATTCAGGCTTTACCTGATTCAGACCAGAACCTGGCACATTTCGAACTACGAGTTTTTAATGATCAAGCCGGGCGTCCCTTTATGACCCGGGTAGGTAATGGAGAACTGAATGAAACATATCTCACTGCGAATCCCCACGAAAGTGGTCATGGTGATAGTCTTGTTGATGAATATGTTGAGCGCTGGACAAGTGCATCTTATCAACAGGCGGGACTATACAGTTATTCTCCTGGAGGCCCCTTTGATTTTGATCATACCGGAATGATGAATGGAAACCGGGATATCAGAGGAAGGTATTTTTGGCATGTCGCAGAATGGTCTAATAAACTCTATAATAAACCTTTTGTTATTGAAAGGAATTCACAAAAATTTAGGCAAAGGTTTTATAAGAAATATGGGAAAGTTTTTTTCTCTTTTATCCAGGCAGG
>JBDTRQ010000309.1:0-3154 GCA_039931535.1 Ignavibacteriota bacterium | reverse complement strand
TTTGCAGGAATTTTAGATTCTCTTTTAGAATTTAATTATGGTATCGGCTGGAGTGGCTGGTTATTTTGGGCGTTTATTTTATACTTTATTGTAAAATTAAAACATCCGCCTGTGTCTGACGTTTTACCGTTGGATAAAAAAAGAATGGCGCTTGGATATTTAAGTTTTTTTATCTTTGTGATATCATTTTCACCTGCTCCGCTTATGCTTAATATGATTGGGTGAAATGGTTTTATTTTTACCTTGTTGAAGTTTAGATTTTAAGAAATATTTAACTATGAAAATCAAAATACTTAAGTTATTCTCCATTAGTTTATTACTTGCAATTATTTTTGCTGGTTGCGATAAACAGTACGATACCGTGATTGAAAATTTCAATCCGAATTATCAAGTAAAGTTAGTTTCGCCATCGGATTCAATTCGTTACAATCGGGTTGATTCATTAATAACAATTAGAATTGCATTTAATAACTTCTCAAGTATTCAAAATGTTTTTTGCGATGTTTATGCTGCCGATAATACAAAACTAAATTCTTCACCTTTATCTTTACTTGATAATGGCAAAATTGCAAATGGTGATGATGTTGCAAAGGATGGTTCTTACGCAAATAAAATTGGTTTAAGTGAATATTATCCAAACGGAATTTATAATATAAAATATTTTGTTACTGATAATTCTAACACAACAAAACAAGTTGCGTTGGGAACTTTTAAATTTGATAACGGACAAAATAATATTGCACCGGTAATCTCAAATCTTATTCTTGCTGATTCTCTTAATGTAGGTGTATCATTTGTATTTAGTGTTTTGGCAACTGATCAAAATGGTTATAATGATATACTTAGAGTTTATTTTGAACTATACCGACCAGATAGCACTTTAGTAACAGATGGAAACGGTAATTCAAAATTTAGAATGTATGATGATGGAAATCTTACTGTTTATGGAGATCAAGTTGCTGGTGATGGAATTTTTTCATTTAAGAATTCTTTTTTAGACGATGTTTCTACTCAGAGAGGATTTTGGAGATTTGAGTTTGAAGCAATTGATATAGGAAATAAGTTAAGCAATAAAATCATAAAGCAAGTGAAAGTATTATGATATTCAAGAACATACTATTGATCATAGTACTTTTAACTATAAATATTTTTTCGCAAAATCAATTATCGAATTATAAAATTGGCGATGAAATAAAAACTTTAGATAAATCAGTTTCGCAAAATCCATTAAGCAATTCAATCACAGATATAATTACAATCGGCGATACAGTTTGGCTCGGTACAAGCCGTGGGGTAAGCTTATCTGTTGATGGCGGAGCGAATTGGACAAACTTTTACGGACAAGTTGATTTTGGGACTGATAATAATTCCGCACTTGGTTATGATTATAGCAACAGAATTTTATGGTGCGCCGGCGCTAAATCCACAGAAGTTACCGGTGGAGGAACGCTGCCTACCGGAACGGGATTAAAATATACAACTAATAACGGCACAAGCTGGACAAGCATTCCACAACCTTTGGATGCGGATACAGATACAATTGAACAATATGGAATTAATCAAATAAGAGCTTTGCCTGTTACTGTAACAATTCAAAATCTTGTTTACGATATTGCATTTACACCAAACACAATTTGGATTGCAACTTTTGCGGGCGGACTTAGAAAAAGCACAGATAATGGACAAACCTGGAAGCGAGTAATTCTGCCGCCGGATTATTTAAACTCAATTACTCCGGCTGATACTTTAAATTTTTGTTTGTCACCTGTACAAGGCAACTTTTGCGGCGAAGGAAATTTAAATCACAGAGTATTTTCTGTTATCGCAGTAGATGATTCTACTTTGTATGTTGGTACAGCCGGCGGAATAAATAAATCTACTGATAACGGAATTAGCTGGGTAAAACTAAATGCACAAAATCAATCACAGCCAATAAGCGGAAATTTTATTACTGCGCTTGGTTATAATAAATCAAACAACACAGTTTGGGCATCAACATGGAAGGCTGAAAATCAATCTGAGTTTTATGGTGTTAGTTCTTCTTCCGATGGCGGACAAACATGGAGAACTTTCTTACGAGATGAACGACCACATAATTTCGGTTTTAAAGGAGATACTGTTTTCGTTCCGACTGATAATGGAGTGTATCGTTCTTTACCTAATCCAAATCATCTGTGGTTATCCTGGCTGCTTCCAAATTCAATTGTAGATGCTGAATCAAATACAGCATTGCGCACAAATGTTTTTTATGCTGCAGATTCATATCAGAATAATATCTGGCTCGGTTCTGAAGATGGTTTAGTTAGACTGCAGGAAACCTTTGGAAAAATTTGGGAAGGGAATTGGAAAATATTTTTTGCAGCAAAACCTCTAACTGCAAACAATGATACTTATTGTTATCCAAATCCTTTTAATCCAAGGCAGGAAGAACTTAAAATTAAATACAGTACCGACGGAATAGATGCAAACGTAACAATAAGAATTTTTGATTTTGCTTTTAATTATGTGCGTACTGTAATTCAAAATGTTTCTCGCAATCTTGATCTTGAAGGCACACCGGAATTTTGGAATGGAAAAGATGAGAACGGAAACACAGTTCCAAATGGCGTTTACTTTTATCGTGTAGATGTTGGAGACAACGACGCTGTTTACGGAAAGATTTTGGTGATGCAATGAGAAATTTTAATAGATTTTTTATAGCAGTTATCTTTTTATTTTCAACAATAGTTTTTGCACAACCGCAGTTTACAGAAATAAATTCCAGAGCGGGAGCATTTAGTAGAATTGGTTTTGGCGCGCGCGGAATTGGAATGGGAAACGCAATGTCATCGGTAACCACAGGAAATTTGGTTTCATATTACAACCCGGCATTATCGCCTTTTCAAGAGAACAATTCAGTTCAAACTGGATATTCATTTTTATCATTAGATAGATCATTAAACTTTTTAAGCTTTACACGCAAGTTTGATTTCTTTTCTACTAAAGATACTTCGGTTGATAAAAAACCATCAAGAACTGCAGGAATTAGTGCGGGAATAATCAATGCCGGGGTTAGCGGAATTGATGGCAGAAACAATGATGGTCTGCCAACAAAAGAATTATCAACTTCTGAAAATCAATTTTTCTTAGGTGTTTCAAACAGATTTTCTGAAAA
>JBDTRQ010000308.1:0-2477 GCA_039931535.1 Ignavibacteriota bacterium | reverse complement strand
GCAGGAGCAGCTTACGCTCACGCCACTATCGCTATGGATGAGATGGAGAAATCAACTGTTGAGCATACGTAAAGTTAAAATTGTAAGTATTGAAAAAATTGCACAGAATATATATAAACTGCTAATAGAAAAGCCCGAGGGATATTCTTTTATACCCGGACAGTTTACTGAAATTTCTTTAAATGAAGATGTTCAAAATAACAATAAGAGACATTTTTCTTTTACAGGTTTAGTTGATGTGGATAATTTAGAATTCATTATGAAACCTTGCAGCGGTTGTAATACTTTAGTGAATGAAATTATTAAGTTAAAACCCAAAGATGAATTGATGATCCGGGAGCCGCAGGGCAATCTGCGATACAAAGGTATGGGAACCTTTATTGCAGGCGGAACAGGTATTACTCCTTTTATCTCAATCTTTAGAAACCTAAAACAAAAGAATGACCTTGCAGGCAACAAGCTCATATACTCTTATAAAACTATAAATGATGCGATACTTCATAATGAGTTATTAGAAATGCTTGGTGTGAATTATACTAATCTATTTACAGAAGAACGGTTTCAAAAATATTATTTTGGAAGAATTGACAGAAGTTTTTTGAGAATGGAAATAGTAGATTTTGCGCAATACTTTTATGTTTCCGGGTCTGTTGAATTCGTACAAAATGTAAAAATGATATTAAAATATTTTGAAGTAGCTGCAGATTCAATAATTTCTGAGGAAACCGATATTCAAAATTCAGTGAAATCAGAAACGATAAACAATAATTAATTTCGATTATAAATATCAGTTCTGAATTCTATCCGCTGTATTTATGTATGAAGTTATTGACAAGTTTGGCGGTCTAAAGAAATCTTATTCTAAGTTTTACATCAATTCTATTTGTCCGCTTGGTTTTACAAGCCTTAGCAAAAACGACAGAGAAGTGAATTTTTAATATTATGATAATTCAGAACTAACTGAGGCTGTCTATCCATTTATGTTAAATAGTCTGAAAAAACAAATAGGCTTTGGTATTAATGATAATGTTTGTTTTTGTCTTGGGACTGGAAAAAATTTCAAGTTTATTTCTGAAGTAAATAAAAAATATAATTTCTTCAAGAAAATTATTCCCCTTGAGCATCCCAGGTATGTGATGCAATATAAATCGAAGCAGAAGCAATTGTATATCAGAAGGTACCTAAGAAATATTAGAGCACATAAGAATCTACAATTTTGACGGAAGAGACTTAAGCTAATTTTTAAATTACCCCGGCTCTTTTAATGAATCATTTTAATGAATATATTCAAAACAAATAAAACCGAACTTATAAGGCTTTTCATTCGGTCACAATAATTATCACATAAGATAAGAGGTTTAAATTATGAACACCATTAGTGAAATCTTAAAAAAGAAGGGAACAGAAGTTTGGTCTGTTACTCCCGGTACAAAAGTAATTGAGGTACTTCGATTAATGGCGGAGAAAAATATTGGAGCTGTGCTTGTAATAGATAACGAACAGCTTGAAGGAATTTTTTCTGAAAGAGATTATGCGAGAAAAGTTGCTTTGGAAGGACATTCATCGAGAGAACTTGAAGTGGGCAAAATTATGTCCTCAAAAGTCTTATATGCCACTCCTGAGGAAAGTGTCGAAGATTGTATGGCACTAATGATTAAAAAACGGATACGTCACCTTCCTGTTATTGAAAATGAAAAATTAAAAGGGCTTATCTCAATCGGGGACGTTGTTAAATCTCTGCTGGATGAAAATAAATATACTATCGAACAACTCGAGCATTATATAACTGGAGGAAGATAGAAATTGACAAATTGCTGTGGAAATGTTTAACTCTACAACAATTTTTAAAAAAAATAATTTACTTTTTTTGTGTGGAATTAGATTTTCATAAAAATAAAACTTTACGGAGTTGATTATGAAAAAGAATATAAAAATTAAACGTGTATATGATGAATATGACAAGAAAGATGGAACCAGAATATTGATCGATAGGCTATGGCCCAGAGGAGTTAAAAAAGAAGATGCCAAGATTGATGAGTGGATGAAAGACATTGCTCCATCTGATTCTTTACGGAAATGGTTTAACCACGATCCGGAAAAATGGGGAGAATTTAAAAAAAGATATAAAAAAGAACTCAAAGATAAATCCGATCTTGTAGCCCTTTTGAGCAAACTTGAAAAAGTAAAAGGTATAATTACGCTGGTCTATTCAGCCAAAGATGAAGAACATAATAATGCAGTTGCACTGAGGTTAATCTTATCAAAATAAAACTCAGTTGAATAATACTAAAATTAAAAACCATGATGTTGGGATAATGTATTTTACATATTCATTAATAAACTGCGGTAAGAGCAGCAAATGATACAATACCTATAAGCAGCCAAAGTAATACACCTAAAATGAAACTCCTTAAGCCTGCTTCTTTCGCATCTGATATGGAGATACTTGATCCAATAATAAAAAGAGCAATTACCAT
>JBDTRQ010000307.1:0-3195 GCA_039931535.1 Ignavibacteriota bacterium | reverse complement strand
CATGAAATAGAAAAAATAATTACTGAACAGGGCGAGGTTAAAGAGAATGCAAGTTCGGTACTTTCACAGATTAGAAAAGATATAAACTCAAGAAGAAACGAACTTGTAAAATCTATAAATCGTATTATCAAAACTTTAAAAGATGATGATTTTGTCCGTGAAGATTATCTTACTTTGCGCGATGGTAGAATGGTTATCCCGATTAAAGCTGAGCATAAAAGACACATTCGTGGTTTTATTCATTCTGAATCCGCAACAGGACAAACGGTTTATATTGAGCCTGAAGAGACACTTGATTTAAATAATGATATTATTTCTCTTTCATTTGCAGAGCGCCGAGAGATTGAAAGAATTTTAAGAGAACTTACAAAGATGATCGGACAATCGAGTGAACTTCTTAAATCCTCACTTAACGCATTAGCATATATTGATTCTATTTTTGCACGAGCGAAATATTCGATAGAAGTAGTCGGGTCTTTTCCAAATATTGATAGCACAAAACCAATTTTTATTTCTGATGCTCGACATCCAATCTTAATTAAAAAATTAGGAAGACAGCAAACAGTTCCGTTAAGCTTTGAACTTAACAACGATAATGTTGTTATAATTACAGGTCCAAATGCGGGCGGCAAAACTGTTGTTCTAAAAACTATTGGCATTTTAAATCTTATGCTTCAAGCTGGGATTCATATTCCTGTAAATTCAAATTCAAACTTTCACATTTTTGAAAATATTTTACTTGATATTGGTGATCAGCAATCGATTGAAGATGATTTATCTACATTTAGTTCTCATCTAAAAAATCTTAAAAGTATAATTGATAATGCTGGAAATAATTCTTTAGTTCTATTGGATGAGATTGGAACAGGAACTGATCCCGCTGAAGGTTCAGCACTTGCGGCGGCAATCTTATCAACACTTTTAGAAAAAGGATCAACAGTTTTTGCTTCAACGCATCACGGCAGTTTAAAAGTATTTGCTTATAATATTAATGGAATGCAAAACGGTGCGATGGAATTTGATCATGAAAATCTTTCACCAACTTATAAATTTAATCTGGGAGTTCCGGGTTCCAGTTATGCATTTGAGATTGCGAAACGCACAGGTTTAAGCGACGATGTTTTAGAAAAAGCAAAGCAGAATATTGATTCCGATAAACATAATTTAGAAAAATTTTTATCCGAGCTTGAAGAAAAATCAAATAAGCTTAATAAAAAATTGAACGAACTTGAAATTGAAAACTCAAGGCTGCACGGATTATCAGAACTTTACAGAAAGAGCTATGAGAAAATAGAAAAAGAGAAAAAGGAAATTCTTAAAAAAGTAAAAGCTGAAGGTGAGATTTATCTTGAAAACATAAACAGAAAAGTTGAAAAGGTGATTAAGGATATCAGAGAATCGGGTGCAAGTAAAGAGACTATTAAGGTATCCAAAAAAATTATTCAGGAAATAAAATTTGAGAATAAAGATTTTATTGTTGATGAACTTGAAAAGGTAAGTAGCAAAAAAGATTTTGCAATTGGCGATTTTGTTGGAATAAATAATTCAAACACTACGGGAAAAATAATCGAACTTAATAAAACCAAAGGTAAAGCAACCATTTTATCTGGCTCAATAAAAATGCAGATAAAGTTATCGGAAATTTTTGAATCGAAAGAAAAGAAAGAAGTAATACAAAATAATTTTTCATCTTACAATATTTCTAATGTAAATTACAGATTAGATATTCGTGGTGAAAAACCTGATGCTGCAGAATTCCAAATAATAAAATTTTTGGATGAAGCATATCAAGCCTCTTTAGAACGGGTAGAAATATTACATGGAAAGGGAACCGGCGTTCTTAAAAAAACTGTTTGGGATATTATGAAAAAACATGAGTATATCAAAAATTATTATTTTGCCGCTATTGAGTTTGGCGGCGATGGTATTACGATTGCAGAATTAAAATAGGAGTTTGTTTGTTCAAAAAAATTCTTATCGCTAACAGAGGCGAAATTGCCGTTAGAATAATTAAAGCCTGCAAAGAACTAGGCATTAAATCTGCCGCGATTTATTCAGATGCTGATCTAACTTCACTTCATACAAGAATGTCTGACGAAGCATATAATATCGGCGCTTCTTCCGCTTCGGAATCTTATCTAAACAAAAATAAAATTATAGAACTCGCAAAATCAATCGGGGCTGATGCGATTCATCCCGGCTATGGCTTCTTTTCGGAAAACGCATTGTTTATTGAAGAAGTTGAGAAAAGCGGAATTACATTTATCGGCCCTTCTTCAAAATCAGTAAAGTTGATGGGAAGCAAAACTGCTGCAAGAACTTTGATGAGTAAAAACGGTGTGCCTGTTGTTCCCGGAACTTTAAAAGCAATTAAAGATGTGAAAGAGGGAATTAAATCTTCTGAAAAAATTGGTTTTCCAATTTTACTTAAAGCTTCTGCTGGCGGCGGTGGAAAGGGGATGCGTAAAGTATCAAGTAAAGAAGAATTTAAATCAGCATTTGAATCAACAAAACGTGAAGCAATAAAATCTTTTGCTAACGATGAAGTGTATATCGAAAAGTTTATTGAAAATCCAAAACATATTGAGGTTCAAATTATTGCTGATAAGTTTGGAAACTATAGACATGTTTTTGAACGCGAGTGTTCAATTCAGCGAAGGCATCAAAAAATAATTGAAGAAGCACCTTCATCTTTTGTGGATGAAAAAACAAGAGAGAAAATAACTTCAGCCGCTGTTCAAGCCGCAAAAGCCTGTGGATATTATAATGCTGGTACGATTGAATTTCTAATGGATTCCAATAAAGAATTTTATTTTCTTGAAATGAATACAAGAATTCAAGTTGAGCATCCTGTTACAGAGTTGATTTCGGGAATTGATCTTGTAAAAGAACAAATTTTAATTGCTGCTAATAATAAAATATCTTTTGAGCAAAAAGATATTAAGATAAATGGATGCGCACTTGAATGTAGAATTTATGCTGAAGATCCCGAAAATAATTTTCTTCCATCAACAGGGAAAATATTAAATTACAAAGAACCGAATGGAATTGGAATTCGTGTTGACTCAGGTTTTGCAGCCGATTCAGAAATATCAATTTATTACGATCCAATGATTGCAAAATTGAATTGCTGGGATAAAGATCGTAATAAAACTATTAGCAGAATGAACCGTGCTTTGGATGAATTTCAAATCG
>JBDTRQ010000306.1:0-3542 GCA_039931535.1 Ignavibacteriota bacterium | reverse complement strand
ATAAGTTTAAGAATGAAAGAATTGTTTACACTTGTTGATAATGAATTACGCACGGCTGGATATAAATCCAAAATAAAAGCTGGAATTGTAATCACAGGCGGCGGCTCATTATTAAATGGCGTAACAGAATTGGCAGAAGAAGTTTTTGGATTACCAGCAAGAATTGGTGTTCCACAGGAGTTAGGTGCAGGTCTATCAAATGAAATTGAAAGTCCTGAGTTTGCAACAGTAGCCGGTTTGATAAGAGGAATACCAGGCGGAAAATCGAGTGAGTACCAGGTTTTGATTAAAAAGCAAAAAGAAAAATCCAGTAATCAGCTCGGTAAGATCATAAAAAAAGTTCAAGATTTTTTTAACGAATTATAAAATCATTATAGGAGGACCTATGTCGCGTTTCGCAACCATCGATAAAGAAAAACCTATGTCAGCAGTTTTAAAAGTTGTTGGCGTTGGCGGCGGCGGCTGTAATGCCATCGAAAGTATGATTGCTCGAGGGTTAAGCGGTGTTGAGTACATTGCTGTAAACACTGATTCGCAAGTGCTAAGAAGCAGTACAGCAACTCATAAAGTTCAATGCGGCAGCGCAATTACACGCGGCTTAGGTGCCGGTGCTGATCCTAACATCGGAAGAAAATCAGCTGAAGAAGATCGTGATTTGCTTGCTGATGTTTTAGCCGGAAGTGATATGGTTTTTATAACCGCTGGTATGGGCGGCGGAACCGGAACCGGTGCTGCGCCTGTTATTGCATCAATTGCAAAAAGCATTGGCGCATTGGTGGTTGGTATCGTTACAAAACCTTTCCGATGGGAAGGCAAAACAAGAATGATGAATGCTGAAAAAGGTATTCAGGAATTACGCCAGCACGTTGATAGTTTAATTGTAATTCCAAATGAGAGACTGCTTAACATATTGGATAAAGCTACAAACGCTTTTGCAGCTTTTGATAAACCAAATGAAGTTCTTTACGAAGCAACTCGCGGTATTGCAGATATTATTACGATTGAAGGATTGATTAATGTTGATTTTGCTGACGTGCGTGCGGTAATGAATTCCAGCGGCGAAGCTTTAATGGGATGCGGAATTTCCAGCGGTGAAAATCGTGCAATTGAAGCAGCTCAAAAAGCAATATCAAGTCCGTTGCTTGAAGGTGTAAACATTAAAGGCGCAAAAAGTGTTCTTGTTAATGTTACAGGATCAAGTAGCATGACCATGCAGGAAATTAACGAAGGCAACAATGTTATTTTTGAGGCAGCCGGTGAAGAAGCTAACGTAATATTTGGTGTTGTTAAAAAAGATGAAATGAATGATTACATTTCTTACACTGTAATTGCAACTGGCTTTGACAGTGCAAGAGGAAACAATTACGGTGCAAAAACCATTACAGCAAAAAAACAAACATCAACTCTTACAGATAATATTCGTGGTGGATTTAGTTTGTTTAATAATCCTGAAAATGTTGATTCAAATAATCTCGACATCCCAACTATCATAAGAGTTAAAAGCCCAAAGGCTCCGATTGAAGATGATGAAGAGAAAAATACACCGAGCGGATTTGCAGTTGAAAGCTCAAGATACTCATGGGCAAAAGAAAAAAACGAGAAAAAGGATGATTCTAATGATGATGATAGTTCATCATTCTTAAGAATGATTATGGACTAAGTCATCAGGTTTATATTTAATGCCATTCCGTCCGCCACGGCGGATTGTTTCGGAATCTAAGAATTTATAGAATGAAGATGCTGAAACAAGTTCAGCATGACAATTTGGTGAGATAAGCATTTCAATAACTTTCAGAGAGGATTTATGAGTGATCATCATTCAAATTCCGAGTGTGAAAATATTCTCTATTGCAACGAGATTGAAAAAAGTTTAATAAGCACCAAAGAACATTCCGATCAATTAGATCATATTATCAAATCAAAAGGTAAATTAGTTGTTTACGTTTCTATCATATACGGGGCGATAATTGCAATTGGATTAATTTATATTTTTATGTCTTAATTTTATTTTTTATTCATCAATAAACCGCGATTCAATCATTACATTTTCATCATAATCAGTTGTAACGATAACGCGATTTGGTCTGCAGCAAATTCTGCAATCTTCAATAAAATCCTGTTTCCCATCAACTGTTAAGTCAATCCAAACGGAATTTTCTACGCCGCAATATTGGCAAACCCAGTTTAAAGTATCATCTGTTTGCATCTTATCCTCATTCAATAAATTTACATCTGTAATAAGGCATTTAAATTGTTTAAAATCAATACCCGCAGTATTACTTTTAATTTTTAAATAATTTATATAATGTGCAGACACGCGCAATTTTTATTGCTTTTAAAGTTAGATTGCTGATTTCTTTATAGCTATCGATTGTGTGAAAGTTCATTTTGAAGAGATGGCTGAAACAGACAAAGGCTACAATCAATATGGGAAAAAATTAGGAGTGCTACTCAAGAGTATTTTATAAAAATTATTATTTCAGGAATAATGAGGTCTAAAATAGATTTTAATAATTGTTACAATTAGAATTGATGAGATCACTATAATTGAAAAATAAAATCTACCATTCTTTGTAATCATTTTGGGAATAGTTTTATTTCATATTCACAAACTGCGTTGGGAAGTCTAATTCAGATTCTTTAACCATTGCAATTACTGATTGAAGATCATCAATCTTAGCTCCGGTAACTCTAACCTGTTCATCCTGAATTTGCGCACTGACCTTTAACTTTGATTCTTTGATAAGCTTTGTAATAATCTTTGCATTTTCTTTCGAGATTCCGCTTTGAAGATTAATAACTTGTTTAAGTCTTCCGCCAGCAGCAGCTTCCGGTTCGCTAAACTTTAAAGCCTTAATAGAAATACTTCTACGGATAAATTTTGTTTCTAAAATATCGATAGAAGATTTACGTGAGTAATCATCCCTTGTATTGATAGTAATGAGCTTATCCTTTTTATTAAGCTCTAATTCAGTGTTAGAATCTTTCAAATCATAACGCTGATGAATTTCTTTTAACGCCTGATTAACAGCGTTATCTGCTTCCTGAAAATCAATTTCAGAAACAATATCGAATGAATGATTTTGTGCCATAAATTTTTCTTCTATTTAATATTAGCAAATATTTGATAGGAATAGTGGAGTGTTGGAGTTATGGAAGTAAAATCACATAAAGGAAAAACAATTCATTAATAAATGAAATTCCATTGTTCCAAAACTCCATTTTTCCATTTTAGAAAGTCGGGGTGATAGGATTCTTCCGAAGGAATCCCTATGGGAGAACCTACTACCTCTTATAAAAATAATTAAATAAAACTCTAAAAGTCGGGGTGATAGGATTCTTCCGAAGGAATCCCTATGGGAGAACCTACTACCTCTTATAAAAATAATTAAATAAAACTCTAAAAGTCGGGGTGATAGGATTCTTCCGAAGGAATCCCTATGGGAGAACCTACTACCTCTTATAAAAATAATTAAATAAAACTCTAAAAGTCGGGGTGATAGGATTCTTCCGAAGGAATCCCTATGGGAGAACCTACTACC
>JBDTRQ010000305.1:0-6849 GCA_039931535.1 Ignavibacteriota bacterium | reverse complement strand
CGGTATTGTGCCTTCGTACTGAACAATTCCTTCGTTTAGTACAATTGCTCTATCCGCGATTATTTCTGCGCAAAGTAAATCATGAGTAACAACTATCGACGTCATCTTAAGCGATTTCTGTAATTCCAATATTAACAAACTTATTTCTTTTGATGTTATTGGATCAAGCCCTGTTGTAGGTTCATCATACAGCATTAGTTTTGGTTCAGCTATGATAGAACGTGCAAGCCCAATTCTTTTTTTCATTCCACCTGAAAGTTCTGAAGGCATTTTATCAATTGCTTCTTCTAATGAAACATTTTCTAAAACTATTTTTATTTTTTCCTCACGCTCATTTGGAGTAAAATCAAAATTTCTGATCAAAGGGAATTCTAAATTTTCTCTAACACTCATAGAATCATACAGAGCAGCACCTTGAAATAAAAATCCAATATTCTTTCTTACCATGTTTAATTCTTTTGGGCTTAGATTAAGAACGTTTGTTCCTTTGACATAAATTTCACCTGAGTCGGGCTGTAACAAACCAACCATGCATTTTAATAATACGCTTTTACCTGATCCACTTTGTCCAAAAACAATAAAATTTTCATTCTCCTCAACTCTAAGCGAAACATCTTTTAACACAACGTGCGAGCCAAAAGCTTTAGAAACATTAATTATGTCAACAACATTGTTCAAATCGGCCACAACCATAAAGTTATTTTTACAAGGACCATGTCAAAAATTAAAATGAAAAGTGATGAAACTACAACCGCGGTAGTTGCAGCTTTACCCACACCCTCTGTTCCGTTTGTAGCTGTATAACCTTTGTATGTTCCAACAACTCCAACAATAAATCCAAAGACAAATGTTTTTAAAATACCCGGAATTACATCACCAAACTGAATCGCAGCAACTACAGAATCAATAAAGTAGGCGTAGTTCATATTTTGTACAAGCACCACGGCAATGTAAGATCCAAAAAACGCGATAAAGATCACATAGATAGTTAGAATGGGAAGTATAAAAGTGCAAGCAAATATTCTTGTAATTACAAGATATTTAAATGGATTAACACCGAATACTTCCATTGCATCAATTTGTTCTGTAACACGCATTGAGCCAAGCTCTGCACCAATGCCGGAACTAACTCTGCCTGCGAAAATTAATGCTGTAATTACAGGTCCTAATTCTCTCACGATAGAAATTCCAACCGAACCAGGTAAAAAAGCTTCAGCGCCAAATCGCACCATAACCGGATGCATTTGCATTGTGATAACAAGTCCGATAATAAGTCCTGTTACGCTAACAATTGGAAGTGTTTTAATTCCAAGCTCATCCATGTGTTTACGGATTTGATCAACTTCGTAAGGTGGAATAAAAACTTGTTTTAAAAATTGAATTTGAAATTGCCAAAGCCCGGCAAGCATTATAAAAAATTCTGTTAAACGCAGTTCCATTTTACTCGGATTAGCATTTAAATTTTTAGAATTTTTCATTTTTGGTAAGATATTCTTAATTAGTTTTTAAAATCTATTGTCCAAACTAAGAAATTTTTCTCAAAGATTTTGGACGTAATTTAATGCTGTGAATTACATCAAAATAAATCTTACATAAACGCATTTTCGTAGTGATTTATTTCTGGATTTTTGCCATCACCCAATATTATTGCTACAATATCAAACCGGCAACTAACTTCTTCAATTTCTTTATCAAATAGATAAAGCTCTGCCATTTTTTTTATCTGCTTTATTTTCTTTGGATTGATTGCATACTCCGGTTCACCAAACTCTAAATTTATCCTTGATTTTACCTCAATAAACACCAACTGATTTTTGTCATTTGCAATAATGTCAATTTCACCTTTTGTGCTGTAATGGTAATTGCGCACAACAATGTTAAATCCTTTTTCGGTTAGATATTTTGCGGCAATATCTTCACCTTCTTTTCCAATATCTCTTTTGTTTCTATCATTCATAGATTAGCTCATTCAATCAAAGATAATTCGGTTTGATTTGCGCGTTCAAATATTTTTTTAAGAAATGTTTTTCTGTGGATAGAGCAAGCTCCAAATTTTAAAACTGCATTAATATGTTCTGCAGTTGGATAACCTTTGTTTCTTTCCCAACCGTAATTCGGATACTTCTTTGAAAGCTTCATCATAATCCTATCGCGCACAACCTTTGCAATTATTGAAGCTGAAGCTATTGATAAAGATTTTGAATCACCTTTAACAATTGGGATTACTTCAGCATTATAAGTAAAAGATTTATTTCCATCAACGAGAATTATTTGAGGCTGCAGCTTTAACTTTTTTACAGATGTTTTCATTGCAAGTAAGGATGCTTTTAAAATATTTATCTCATCAATTTTTTTGTGGGATACTACTTTATAAGAATATGCAAGCGAGTTTTTACGAATCACATCAAATAATTCTTCTCTAAGTTTTGCAGAAAGTTTTTTGGAATCGTTTATTCTATTATCATAAAAATCTCTTGGCAGAATTACTGCAGCAGCAACTACAGGTCCGGCAAGCGGACCTCTTCCCGCTTCATCTGTGCCAGCAAGATATTTTTTATTTCCGGTGAAGAATTTTTTATCAAAATTTTTCATCTTCCAAACCATATTGCAATTAAACCAAAAATCATATTTAATTTTAAAATATTACTAACAGTTTTATATTTGTTTTCGTTTTTCTTATCAAACAAAATTTTTAAAGACCAAACAAGTAAAGGATTTACAATTATCATTACAATTAAAAAATATTCTATCCTATATAATTGAGTTACAAACGGATAAAATGTAAAACCAATTAATAAAACTGTAAAAAACAAAATCAATCTTTTTGATTTTTCAATTCCAAATTCAATTGGAAAAGTTTTAAAGTTTAATTTTAAATCGCCTTCAATATCCTGAATATCTTTTACTACTTCTCTTATCAAATTAATTAAGAAAGCAAACACAGCTGGAACAATAGCACCGTAAGGGTTATCAACAGCAAATCCACCGTAAAGAAAAGCTAAGCCGGTTAAAAATGCGATAACAATGTTCCCAACTAACGGAAGTTTTTTTAAATAATATGAATAAACAAAAAGCAGAACTATAGAGAGTAATACAATTAATATTAAAACGACTGAGATACACGCAGCAATGATAATTGCAAATGTGTTAAATAAGTTATAAAGAAAAACAGCTTCCTTCTTACTTAATAATCCCTGTGCTAAAACCCTGTTGGGATGTGAAACTTTATCGGTTTCAATATCATATACATCATTTATAATATTACCTGCCGCAGTAACCAAAGATGCAGCAATTGATGCAAATAAAATTATATATATATCCGTTTGTTCTTTTTGTGTGATTAGAATTGCAACTACCACAACAAAAAATGAAATAATAACATTAATCGGTCTTGAAATTTTTATGTATGATAATATTTTGGTAGTGAGGTTCATCTATAAACTAAAAATGCTGCCCCAAAATAATTGAAGCATCATTTAAATCGAAACTATTTAATAACTATTTATCAAATTCTATTGTTTTATGACTACCATCGCAGTAAGGCTTATTTTTTGACCCACCACAGCGGCAAAGAAATATTTTACCTTCCTTAAAAGTTTCGTTACCATCTTTGTCAACAAAAGTACAAGGACCTTCAACCATATACGGACCTCCTTTAATGATTTTAACTTTTGTTTTTGATTGAGCTGCTTGAGTAGCTTCTACTTTTTCTAACATATCATTATTCCTTTTATAAGTTAATGCACCTGATGGGCAGTTATTCACTGTTTTAATTATTTCATCCGTTGATGCCGAATACATTTTTATCCAAGGACGATCCTTAGGATTAAAAACATTACTTAAGCCCCTAACACAGTTACCCGAATGAATGCAAATATCTGATTTCCAGATTACTGTAATTTCGTCATTAGTATATTCTTTTTGACTTTCCATATAGCCTCTAACATTAAATAAATAATTTTAGTTCAATTAATTAAAACTCGTTCAATATTCCAAAATGGATTTTGCCATCACTAAAAGTATCACCTTCACCCAGTGCATAACTTACTCTTAAAACTCCAAGAGCAGTTTCAATACTTAAACCCAATCCAAAACCATATAAGAACTCTTCAGACTTTGGGATATTTTTTTCAACATCTTCCGGTCGCAAATAGTAGCCTGTATCAAAAAATACAAAACCGTAAGAACGCCTTGTTAACAAAGCACGATATTCCAAGTTGGACCAAAAAATTCTTGATCCTAAAAACTGTTCTTCTCTGTAACCACGTAAAGAATTTGTACCGCCAAGTCTGTAAAGATCGCTGTTTTCAAAAGTTGATCCGCGTAGCTCTTTTACATTTACGCCGACTGCTACAATTTGCCTTGTAAATAACTCATAGAAAAATGAGAAGCTGGATTCAAATCTTTGCAGATCAACAGATGTTTGTAAGGTTGGTGTGATGTATTCTAACGGACCATTAATTGTTTTTCTACTGAAAGAATATGAGTTTACAAACAATAATCCTTTAGTTGGAGAATAAGGATCATCACGAGTATCAATCTTTAAATTTGCTCCTGTTGTTAAATATGATGAATTAAAAACTGTAAACACAGGAACAGTTCTAACTGTCGGCACAACGTTTTCAGAAGCCAAAATCAATGATGCGGAGATATCTTCAGTTGCTAAATATTCCAGAGAACCTTCAAACTTACGCTGCACATAAGTTGTATCCTGAACTCTTTGATAAAGCTCAAGATTTATATTTACAGGAAAACTTAGCAGCCATGGTTCCAGATATTTCAAATCCAATTCCTGTGAATCACGATTGTACTTGTTCCATTTAATTGCTGCTGCTCTGCCGGTTCCAAATAAATTTCTTAAAGAAATATTTACAAGTCCTGTTATATAACCGGAGTTTTCGTTTTTACCCGGCGGAATGTAACCGATTATTCCATCAAAATTATTTGTGTTTTTTTCTTTTACTTCTACAAGCAGTACGCCTTCATTTTTAGAGTTGATGTAAAATTGTGGAATTGAAACCGGTTCAAAAAATCGTAAACGATTTAATCTATTTGGAAATTCTTCAATCCGATTTTGCATATACGGTTCACCAGCTTCAAGCCTAAGCTCTCTAATTATAACATAATCTTTTGTTGAAGTATTTCCGTGAACATCAACTCTATCAATTTTATTTACAACACCGCTTATAATGTTAAGATAAATATCTGCGTAATTATCTTCAGTTAAAGTATCCTGATAAATGTTTACCGAGTTTATCCTAATTTTAGCAAATGGATAACCGGAATTTTCAAATCGAGATAGTAATTTTTGAATGTTAAGTTCAATTTCCTGCTTATTAAATATCTGCCCCTTTAAATATTCAAATTGATTAAGAATATTTGGACTCTCAGTTGAATCAATACCTTCAAAAAAAATATTTCTTACAACTACAGGATTGCCTTCATCAATATCCAAAATTATTTTGAATGTTGATGAATCCGCTGAAATAACAAGTGAATCTCTATTGAATTTGAAAAAATAATAGCCTTGCAGTAAAATATTTTTTGCAATTTTAGATTTAACGGAATCAATAATTCCATTGTAAATAGGCTGGTTTATGCGAAGTTCTGACCATCTTAAATATTCTGAATCATCAAAATTAAAATTGCCGGTTACATCAAACGAACTAAGCTTTTGTGCAGAGATTAATGAAGAGATAAGAATTACAATTGCAAAACTAAATTTCGAGAGGCGAGTCATCGATTGTCTTTGTTTTTTTTCCAACCGGTAAAATTTCTACTTTATCTTTAAATGATATTATATCTTCTTTGTTAACAGCGGATACATCAAAACTTTTAGCATTTAATCCTGCTGCAGCCGTTGCAAATTTTAGTGAATTCTCAAACAAATCAGAGTTGATCCAACCGTTTACAATTCCGGCAACAAAACTATCGCCGCTACCGGTTGCATCAACTTCTTTAATTTCTAATGGTTTAATCTTATAAATGTAATTGAAATTTGAAGCGTAAAAATTTTTACTCCCGTTTGTTAAATAAACACGTTTAATGTTTTTATGATATAGTTTAGTTAAAAATTCACTAACTGATTTTTCATCATTAAGTTGGGTGGATAATGAATAATTTATTTCAGAAATATTATTATGTATAATAGTTGGAGCCGCATCAAGACAGCTTTGAAGGTGTTTTCCGTAAGTATCACAAATTGAAACTTTATCATATTTGTTCGCTAATTCTATTCCATAAGAAATGATTGAATCAGTTTCAACTGATGGAGAACTACCGGCGAAGATTACAATCTCACAATTCTGAATCATTTTATCTAATCTTGTTTTAAACTCATCAACTTCAGTTTGATTGATTTTAGGATCTTCGGAAAAGTATGATGAGACCGTGTTATTTTCTTTTGATATTACTATTGCAGCATGTCTTGTTTCAGATTTTGTGGAAACAAAACTAAAATCTATTTCTTCATTTTTTAGAATATCGCGAAAAAGTTTTCCATTTGTGCTGCCGGAAAAAAAATAATTATAAGATTTTATATCAAACTTTTTTAATTGGCGGCTTACATTTAATCCTTTTCCGCCTGCAAATAATTTTGTAACGGAATTTCTATTAACAGTTCCAACCGTAACTTGCTCGTAAGTAAACCTGCGTTCTAACAGTGGGTTGAGTGTGATAATTAGAATCATGAATTAAAAATCAAATAAAAACATTAATATCTATAACGATACAAATCGCCGGTTAATGGTGTCATCAATCTATAATCTCCAAATCCTGTTTGATCAAGAAAAAGAAAACTTCGATTTATATCATAATAGTAAGCAACTGACGAAGGAATGGTCTAAAACC
>JBDTRQ010000304.1:0-2359 GCA_039931535.1 Ignavibacteriota bacterium | reverse complement strand
AACTCGTATCATTGTTCATTCGCTAAAGTAAATTTTCCTGTTCCATCCATATCAATAAAAGCAAATTTTCTATTTAACTTTTTGTAGAACCAGCTTTCAACAATTTTATCATTTTTATCATTATCGCGATCAATAGAATCAGGTGGACCAAATTTAATATAGGTTTTACCACGATCAGATTTTGCACCGCTATTGCCTGCAAGTGATTTGAAATGCAGTTCGCAATAATCAACACGAGTGTAAAACTCATTCATCAGTTCATTAAATTCCGTTTCAGGTGTGGGGTCCTGTTTGCGCCAATAATTGTATAAGTTTTCTTCATCGGTTCCGCTGCCGCTTTGAATATTTGAAACAGCATCCTTGCTTTCTATAATTTCAAGAAATTTTATTGCTTGTTCTGGATCAGAAAGCGAAATAGGTTTGCCAATCCAGATTACATTTAATTTAAAAACTTGTTTATTGGTTAAATTTGTATCCTGATAAATTTCTACTTCTACAGGTCCTTCTGTTAGCTTTGCAGAAAAATCACGTACAATAAATATCTTAACATTTGCGGAATCAACACTTTGTCTTATTACAACTTTATCATCACAGTTTTTTATTTCCGGATTTGAAGGAAAAGAATCCGTTATCCTTTTGTCTGAGTAAAAAACTGTATCACCCCGTTTAACTGTCATTGTAAGCGAGTTAATATTTTTATCCGAAATAGGAATTACTAAAACATTTGTTGGTTTATTAAATGGTATTGATGCAGAATTATTTGTAAGTACATAAGATTCAAGTTTCTCACATAATACCTTTTCAGGTTCAAACACTATTGGGGCAAGAATTGGATTTTCTTTTTTGATCAGTATAACAATCGGTGGAATTCTTCTTTCCCTTTTTGATATTTGATCAGATATCACGGCAGCAAAAATGTATTTGCCTTCATCTAGTTTTATACTTATCACACCCTGTAAAAAAGTAGTTTTAGAGTTAGTGATGTCAAAATCTTTTACGCTTACAATTCGTTCATCAAATGCGCGTTCAATTATTTTTCCGGATGAATCTTTAATTTCAATTCTAACATTAAATCCGGCATTAAAATCATCGTCTTTCTTTTGAAAAAATAATTGGGAGTATGAAATCTTGTACGAATAGTAAACTAAATAATTTGGGTTCGATGGAAAGAAATGAATTTCGGAATTAAAGAAAATTCCGGATTGAATAATATCACGATCAACTACAAAATCAGGCTGAGCGATTAATTGACAGACGAATAAGAAGGAAAGTAAAAATATATTCTTCAATTTTTTAACTCAAACTTTTTTATAGTTTAAATAAAATTCAATCAGTTTATCCCAACCGGAAAAAGATTTACCCTTAATTAAAATAAAGCAAACAGCTTATTTTTAGCTGTTCATATTATTTAAGAATTCTTTATTGTTTTTTGTTCCTCTAACTTTATCGAGTAAAAATTCCATAGCTTCAACAGGACTAAAATCACTAAGAATTTTTCTAAGAATCCAAACTTTGGCAAGTTCATCTTCCTTCATCAATAAATCTTCGCGTCTTGTACCGGAACGATTAACATCGATTGCAGGGAACATTCTTCTATCGCTAAGATCACGATTAAGAACCAATTCCATATTACCAGTACCTTTAAATTCTTCAAAGATAACATCATCCATACGGCTTCCGGTATCAATCAATGCTGTTGCGATAATAGTTAAACTTCCGCCGTCTTCTGTATTTCTTGCAGCGCCAAAAAATCTTTTTGGTTTGTGCAGTGCGTTTGAATCCACACCACCCGAAAGAATTCTACCACTATGCGGTACAACAATATTGTGCGCGCGTGCTAACCTTGTAATACTATCCAAAAGAATTACAACATCTTCTTTAGCTTCAACAAGTCGTTTCGCTTTTTCAATAACCATATCTGCAACTTGTACGTGTCTATCTGCAGGTTCATCAAAAGTAGAACTAATTACTTCCGCTTTTACAGATCGTTCCATATCTGTTACTTCTTCAGGTCTTTCATCAATAAGCAGAATAATTAATTTTACTTCCGGATGATTACGAGTAATTGAGTTTGCAATTTTCTGAAGCAAAACTGTTTTACCACTTTTCGGCGGCGATACGATCAAACCTCTTTGTCCTTTACCAATCGGGGCAAGCATATCCATAATACGAGTTGAGTATTCTCCAGGTACTGTTTCCAGCAATATTTTCTTTGTTGGATAAACAGGGGTAAGGTTATCGAAAAGAGTACGGTTTCTAATGTGTTCGGGTGAGAGACCATTTACAGCTTCAACTCTTAGAAGTGCAAAAAATCTCTCGCCGTCTTTTGGCGGTCTCACTTGTCCGCTTACAAAATCAC
>JBDTRQ010000303.1:0-12365 GCA_039931535.1 Ignavibacteriota bacterium | reverse complement strand
ATTAAAATATGTGCAATACCACGCGCACCGCCCGCACCAAATGCGATACCGATGGAAGGGGAACCAGAAGTTGATTTAGTTTTTGTCATTAAAATATTTTCTGATCAGTGCAAATCCGTTCAATCCGTGTCATCAGTGTGCTATTGTGTTTAGTTTTCAACTTGAAAAACTGAATCTAAAACTGTTCCATCAACCCATTTAACTATTGCTACAACTTTTTCTTTATTAAGTTTTGGTTTTGCAGGAGCACCGCCACAAATTTCATCAACTTCTTTTTTGATTTGCTTAATATCTTTTATCGGCAATCCTGAATTCTTAACTGCTTCTAATAAATCTTTACGTAGTGGATTAATTGCAATTCCTCTTTCTGTAATAATAACATCAATCAATTCTCCGGGTCCGCATAATGTAGTAACACTATCTACAATAACCGGAATGCGATCTCTAAAAGATGGAATAGCAAGTATTGTACATTTTGAATACAAACAATTCTGCCAGCCGCCAATTCCGTGCAGCAAATAACCATCAGAATGAGTAACAACATTTGCATTAAACTTTACATCAACTTCCGTTGCACCAAGAACTGCTGTATCAACTATCGATGCAAAATTTCCTTTACCATGAAAATTATAACTTGTAAATGGAGAAGTGTTAACGTGATTTGCATTTTCTCTCATACTTCTTACACCTTCAAGATCAAATGTTTGACCATCAAGAATATAATCTGTTAAACCTTCTTCTAAAATTTCCACTAAATACTTTGTACTTCCGCCGCGCATAAATCTTGCTTTAACTCCGGCAGTTTTCATTTTTTCTTTTAAAAATAAAACAAATGCCAGATTAGTTCCGCCTGCACCAGCCTGAAGTGAAAAACCATCTTTCATAATTCCAGCCGCTTCTATAAAGTCTGCAACGTATTCAGCAATTAATAAACGATCCGGAGATTTTGTTACTTCAGTAGTTCCGCTAACAATTTTTTTAGGATCACCGAGTGATTCTACTACAACAACAAAATCAACATTACCACCTTGTATTTGCCATGGTACACAAGGGAAGGGAACAAGATTATCAGTAACGATTATTGTTCTATCAGCATATTCAGAATCACCAAGCGCAAATCCAATTAATCCGCAAGCAGATTTACCGCGATCACCGGTTGCATTTCCGAATGGATCTGCGGTTGGAGCGAGAAGCACCGCTATATCTACATGAACTTCTCCATCCTGTAAAGATTGATATCTTCCGCCGTGTGAGCGAAGAACACCAACGCCTTTCATTTTTCCTTCGGTTGTAAATTTACCGAGCGGTCCGTTCATACTTCCTTCGATGTGATGAATCGTTCCATCTTCTAAATATTTTATTAAATGTGAATGAACCGGAAATGATGCCGACGGATACCAGCGAATATTTTTTATTCCCATTTCTTTAATTGTATCGAACAACATATTTGTAACAGCATCACCATTTCGTAAATGATGATGAGTTGAAATTGTCATTCCATCTTTAAGTCCAGATTTCTTTAAAGCAGTTTTTAAACCTTTAACAACTTTATTTCCATCGAATGGATAATCAATACAAGAACGGATTAGTCCGCCGTGGCGGATAGCTTTAACTCCTGTTGGTTTGTATTTATTAACTCCTTTAAAAGGAATTTGAGATTCTCCGTTTACTTCTGTTGGAACAAATCTTCCTGCTGCGTTTTTTACTAGTTTCATATTATTTCCTTAATCTTAATAAATAGTACACTGATTTTTACGATGGTTGTGATTAATTATGATCTTAATAAAATCATAATTGATAAGTTCGATCAGTGAACTATTATTTCTTCCAATTTTTATCTAACAAATTATTTAAGATCGCCAATTCAATTGTTCTTAATGCACGTTTAACAACAGGCGGATCAATCATCTTACTTCCAAGCGAAACAACACCCAAACCTTTTTTCTCTGCTTCTTCAAAAGCGGTAACAATTTTTTTAGCTTTTTCAATTTCATCAGTAGTTGGAGCAAATGCTTCGTGTACAACTTTTATTTGTCGTGGATGAATACATCCCTTACCCTCAAAGCCAAGAGATTTGGCTTCTATAACGCTTTGTCTTAGCACTTCCATATCAGCAACGTCAGAAAATACAGTATCAATTGCCTGCACTCCTGCAGCTTTAGCTGCATTAACAAGCATCTGTCTTGCAAAAATACTTTCACGTCCTTCATTAGTTCTTTGTGTTCCGATATCAGCGGTGTAATCTTCAAGTCCGATTGCAAGTGCACAAATATTTTCAGAAGCAGTTGCAATTTCATAAGCTTTAATAACGCCAAGTGCACTTTCGATAATCGGCATTAAGTAAATTGTTTCTGTAATTGCATATTCTGATTTTAATAATTTAATTTCCTGCGCAGCACTTTTTACCTGTTCTGCTGATTCGCATTTAGGAATTAATATTACATGTACATTATGCGGAACTATATATTTTAAATCATCTAAACCCTTGGGTAGCTGATTTATTCTAACCATTCTTTCTGCACCATAAAAATCCACAGAGCGCAAAGCATTGCGGACGATTAATTGTGCTGCATCTTTTTCCGATGGAGCAACGCTATCTTCCAAATCTAAAATAATTCCGTCAGGCGCATGTAATCCTGCATTTACAAAAAACTTTGATTCATTTCCGGGTAGATAAAGTCTGCTTCTTCTCAGCTTATCTTTTTTTGTTGTGTATTTATTTTTTTTATTAAATGGAAGTAAATACTCTTTATTTAGTTTTAGGCTTTTAACTAATGGAGAAGATTTTAATTCCTCTTCCCTTAGGGAAGGGGTTAGGGGATGGGCTAATCTTTTTACTGCAAGTTCAAATCTTGCTGCAAGAACAAACGGTAACGCGCCGCTGTCTTCAATCAAAATTTTAGCATTTTCAATTTCAAAAAAGCTGCACATTTCTGTAATCTGTTTTTTAATTGCATCACCGTACATTGATTCAACTTTACTTTGCAGATTAATTTTTATTCCGCCTTTATTTTGAATACTTAACTCAATGTAGCAATCAGAGCGAACAGCATCGCCGCGTTTGCCTGCAGATGATTTTTTGATTTGTTTAATCATTATAATGTCCTAGGATTGAGATGATGTGAATAACGTTTTTCTGAACTCGATAAACCAAACGATCTTTTTTATTTATTCTTCTCGACCAACATGGTGGAACTTCATACTTTAAGGGTTCAGGTTTGCCCAAACCCCTAAATGAATTTCTCTTAATATCTTCGATCAACATAATTAATTTTGAAAAATAAATCTCACACTGATCTTGAGATTTAGTGTTTTCAATTTGTTCCTTTTGTTTTAATGCTTCAGGAGCCCAAATAACCTCAAGGAATTTATCCACCCTTTTTTCCAAGCAATTTATAAATATCTATTTTTTTCCCCTTGCCCTCTTCAAGTTCTTTTAATCCTTTATTTATACTTTTTACCCATTTAGGATTGCTAAGGATATAAAGATTTTCAACCATGTTGTCATAATCTTCTTTTGAAATTATAACAGCATCCTTTCTCCCTTTAGTTCCGACAATTAGGTAAGGTTCACTGTTCTCGTGAACCTTATCGATAATTTTATTCAGATTATTTCTTGCTTCGGTGTAAATTATTGCTTTCATTGTAATTCCTATAAAATGTCATTATTCTGACAGAAAAATAATCTATGCAGATTTCTAAAACAACAGTTTATTAGATCAACGAATAAATTAAATAATCATTTTCTTCATAAATTCTTTTGCTGTCATTAACTCAGCACTAAAAATTGCATCCTTAATTTCTTTTCTTCTGCCTGCTGCAAAAAGTTTTTCTGAAAGTGCATCAAACTTGTTATCAAGGTCTTCCATTGTCATTGGTTCTCGTGGATCCCCTTTTGGATATTCTAAGTATTCAGAAAATTCTCTTCCATCTTTTGTTCTTACAATTACTTTACTAGGTTGTTTTGCTGGAAACATCTTTTCAAATTCGATTGAAGGTTCTCCTTTTACACGATCAATTACTTCCCAGATTCTTGGATCTTTCATTTTTTCATCGGAGAAGGATTGTGTTGTTACTTTATGATCAACCAATGCTGCAGCAATACAATAGGGAAGTGAATGATCTGCTGTTTCTCTGGATTCCGGGCGATACTTATGCGGATCAAAAAGGATATCATATGCTTGTGCAAGCGTTGTGAGCGTAACTGTATCAATCTGATCATAAGTGATATTATTTTTTGTTACAACATTTAATGTTGCAGAAAGATGTGTATGGGTTAGTGCCTCAGTTGGAAATGCTTTCATACTGCATTCAAGAATTTTATATGATTCACCAAGTCCGCCAATTAGTTTATCAATATCCCATTTCCATTCAGAGACACCATCTCTTCCTTTCATACTTACAGGTTCAACTTTATTTTCTTTAGGATTAAATCCAAGGAAGCAATCCATAAAACCTTCTTTACCTTCAAACACAGCTTCGGTCCCGCTGTAGCCGCGTTTAGCCATCAACGCTGCAAAAACTCCAGCCTGTGTTGCCATAGGATCAACAGTGTTTTTCATCATTGTAAGTTTGCCTGCAGTAGGGCAGCCTATTGTATGATTATGACATCCGCTTATTCCAATTGCATTAACCATTTGATCAACAGTTAAACCTAAAATTTTTCCAGCAACGATTGGAGATACAAATTGTGTTAATGTTGCGTGATGCCATTTACGTTCACGAATACCGGGAACTGCAAACTCACAGAGTCTTTGTTCAAATTCATAAGCAAGTACAATTGCGGTTATAACTTCTTCCATCGAAGCTCCAACTATTTCTGCAACTGATAGAGCAGCAGGAATAATGTCAGACGGATGCGATGGATCTTCTTTCCAGTAAATATCATTAAAATCCAAAGCGCGAATCATTAAAGAATTTACAAGCGAAGAATTTACAGCAGGAATTTTATCACCGTACCCGATAACGGTTGATTCTTTTTTTCCTCCCATATCTTTGTAGATTTCTCTAAGTATTTTTACATCCTTGGTGTGATAACCACCAAACGCACATCCAATGGAATCATATAGATAGCGTTTCACTTCGTGGATTACATCCTGTGGTAGATACTTGTACTGCAGATTAACTGCGAATTCAGAAATAGTTCTTGAGATTGATTTCTTCATATTGCTCTACTGTTAAATTGATTTATTGTTGTAATTTCTTATTTGTGAAAAGAATTAAACTATTAATAGATTTTGGAAGTTTTATCAATTCTGAAAATATGAATGAATATTCTTCCTGATTTAATAATGACCTAAGATGAGCCTTTTCGTTCCAGTCTAATGACTCATAAACTGATCCCATGCTATATCTGAAAAATTTAATCTTGTCTTTTTTATTAAATCTGCCAAAACCCTCTGCAATGTTTGCGGATATTGAATCAACCGCTCTTGCAAACTGTTTTCCAACAGTGTCTTTAGCAAAATAGTCCCATTTAAGTACTGTCTCCCAAACGAGATTACTTAATTTAAAAGAAATCTTGTAGGCTTCAATATCATTTAACTTTAAATATTTTTTTTCTGCCATAATATTATTTTCTCTAAACAGTTCAACCATTTATCAATTGAACAATTAAATATTCTTCTTCACCCACTCTTCCAATCCACCATCAACAATAAGCTCCTGAGCAGCTTCACCAACTGGGTCGATTGAATAGTCCGCCGAAGGCGGATTACCATCAAATGTTAAAAATGATTTTTCAAAATCTATTCTAACATTTATTCCTGTTTTTACAGTTAATTTATCTTTCCCATATTTTGCTTTAAGATCATTTACAAGTTGTGGGCATTCTATTAGGAGATATCCATTGTTTAATGCGTTGCGTTTGTAAGTTTCATTAAAAGTTCCAGCCACAACAAGTTGAATACCTTTATACTTTAACGCAGTTGCAGCCTGCTCGCGTGAAGAACCAGTTCCGAAATTAAATCCGCCAACAAGAATATCTCCGGCTTTTGTAATCTTAACAAATTCAGGATCATAATTTTCCATAACAACATCTGCTTGCTGCTGTGGAGTCATATCATCATTGTATGTGTATTTGCCGGGATAAATTCCATCGGTATTCATATTATCCTGATGACAGAAAATTAATTCGCCTTCCACAACAGAAGTGAATCCATCAATTATTTTTACAGCAGATTTTGAACTAGATTTTTTCTCATTGATTTTGATCGATCCTTTAAGTTCGCGATGTTCTTTGTTTTTCCAATCATAATCTATTTTACCAGATAAAGCAGATGAAGCAACAACAGCAGGAGAAGCCAAATAAGCCTGCGCACTTGGTGATCCCATTCTTCCTTTAAAGTTTCTATTGGTTGCAGATATTCCAACTTCGCCATCTTCAAGTAAACCGGTTCCAAGTCCGATACAAGGGCCGCATCCAGGAGGAAGAGGAATTGCGCCAGCTTCAATCAATGATTGCCAGTAACCATATTTTTCTGCTTCTTTCTGTACTTCACTGGATGCAGCAGCAATATAAAACTTAACATCTTTAGCAATCTTTTTTCCTTTTACTACTGCGGCTGCTTCCGCAATATCATCAACACGGCTGTTAACACATGAAACGAGATATGCTTTGTGAATTACAATATTTTTTTCTCTTAATTCAGAAACAGCAGCAAAAGTTTTAACAGTGTTTGGTCCAGAAACAACTGGTTCTATTGTGGATAAATCAATTATTAATTCTTTAGCATAAAAAGCATCAGCATCTGCTTGTGGGATGTTATGTTCAAGATCTTCAATTCGTTTATGGTTTATTCTTGGATGTTGACCATTACCATCAGCATCCGAAAAAACACCTTCAAGTCCACGATGTTCAATAAATCTTTCGCGTTTCTTCAACCATAAAATTGTTGCAAGATCGATTGGAAAAACTCCCGCAAGTGCGCCCCATTCAGTAGTCATATTTGCAATGGCTAATCTTTCATCGATTGTTAAATAACGAATTCCATCACCAACAAATTCTATTGCGTGATTTAAAACTTCATCGTGATTAAAATATCCGCAAAGGGCAATGATCACATCTTTGCCTGTAACACCTTGTCTTAAACTTCCTTTCAATTCCACTTTTGCAATTTGTGGAACCTGCCACCAGGTTCTGCCGGTAGCCCAAATAGCAGCAGCATCTGTGCGAACAATTGGAGTTCCGAGACAGCCTAATCCGCCGTACATATTTGAATGTGAATCCGAAGCAACAACCATCGTTCCGGGAAAAGCATAGCCTTCTTCACACATAATTTGATGCCCGATTCCGCGCCCTGCCGGATAAAAATCAGCACCCATTGATTTTGCAAACCCTTCAATCTTTTTATACTTCTCTAAATTCTTTTCAGATTTATCCTGAACATTGTGATCAAGTGTATTTACAACTTGTCGTGGATTAAAAAGTTTTGTTGCGCCGATTGATTTAAATTTTGGAATAACAGCGCCTGTGTTATCATGCGTCATTACATACGCAGGTTTGATTGAAAGATAATCACCTGCGCGAACCACATGTTTTGCGTCCAATCCGAACGCGAATATTTGTGCTATTTTTTCGATTAGTGTTTGATTCATAAATCCTCCGATAAAAGAAAAACGAAAGACGAGAAACGAATATCGTTTTTATACTTTTGAAAATTTCTTAATTAATTTTGTAAGCATTGCAAAGATATGATTTGAACTCTCCGAGAGATCAATAATATCTTCTTCTATTAAATATTTTAATTTAACAGCAATTTCAATTTGTGTATCAACTTCTACTAAAGATGATCTCGCAATATCTAAAAATCTTCTTGTTTCTAATTCTGAACTACGTGCAAATCCCTCTGCAATATTTGAAATAACGGAAACGGAAGCACGTCTAAGTTGAGATGTCAATCCAAATAGTTCTTCACGTGGAAAATTTTGTGTTAATCTGTAAATCTCTGTAACTAAAAGTAAACTCTTTTTCCAAACATCCAATTCCTTATGAGCTAATTTTAACATAATCGTACTTCTATGTTTTCCGTCTTTCGTTTCTCGTTTTTCGTTCTAAGCTTTAAACGGATCGAATGAAACAAAATCCGCATGATGAACTATTATTGCTTCAGTATTACGTTTTGCCAGATCACCTTCCTTTGCGTGATATGCAATTATATGCTGCACTTCATAAGGTAATCCAAAACGAGCTGCAATTGAAACTCCGCTAAATGGATGACGAAGTAATGTTCCTGCTTTACTCGTTACAAGTTTGCCATCAACTTTATCATATTCAATTAACTTACCAATGTCAATTAAAATTGCTCCGGCAATTAATAAATCCATATCTATTTTAATTTCTTCTTTAAAATTTTCTTTCATACGTTTTGCAATATCAACAGAAAGTTGAACTGCAGTTCGTTTATGATTCATAAAAGAAATTTTGCAATCTTTAATTAGAAGTGAGAATGGAATTACTTCCAAATCTTCGGGAGAGAGAACTGAATTCTCAATTGCATAAACCCAGCAGTTTAAAACTTTTTCTCTTAACTCTTTATTTTCAATCCAATTGATTTCAGGCCAAATTTTTAGAACTCTATCTTTCACAAATTCTCCATAATAAATTTAAATTGATTCTTTAATTAATTCTTTCCCATTTGTTAGAACACTATAGGCTTTAATACCAAGTAAAACGGCAAGTATAAAAAGTAAAACTGATATTATTGACAATATATAATTTGTTGATATAAAATTTGTATAGATCAACATTATGAGTGCAGTAAGAGTTACTACAAACATAAAAATCATGGGAATAAGTACAAACAAATATCCTTTTTTAAGTTTTGCAACCCACACAGTTAATGCTAATAATGCAAGCGCTGCAAGTAGTTGATTTGCACTTCCGAACACAGGCCAGATAGACATTGTTTGTCCGCTTAAAGTTAGAGCAGCACCAAACAAAACTGTAATAGCTGTAGATGCATATCTGTTAGTTACAAAAATAGATTGTTTTTCACTTTCTTTATTTTCAAAATATTCCTGAAACATAAACCTTGCTAATCGAGTTGCAGTATCAAGTGAGGTAAGAGCAAATGCAGAAACAGCAAGTGCAGTAAAAGTCTGTGCTGTTGCAACTGAAATATTTAAAACGGGAATTGCATTTATAAATCTTGCTACGCCAAGTGAAAACGCTGGAACCGGACCTTTGGTCACAAGAATATCAATGAATTCTTTATTAACCATCGAGGCAACGGCAATTAGAGAAAGTACCGCTAGCATCCCTTCAATCAGCATGCCGCCGTAACCAACTATTCTTGCATCTGTTTCTTTGTTGAGTTGCTTAGCGGTTGTTCCGCTGCCGACAATTGAGTGAAAGCCGCTGATAGCTCCACAAGCTACAGTAACAAAAAGTGCAGGGAAGAGATAACCAACTTTATCTAATGAGAAGGAATTAAATGCAGGAATATTTATAGTAGGTGCTGCAAAAAAAACTCCAACTAGTCCACCTATCATCAAAGCATAAAGAAAAAATGAGTTTAAATAATCACGTGGTTGTAATAATATCCAAACAGGGACAGTAGAAGCTATAAAAATGTAAGCAAATAAAATTATTTGCCAGGTTAATGGATCAAGTTGCAGTGGAAATAAATTACCGGCAGGAATTGAAAGAAAAAGTAAAATCACCCCAATTATTGTTGCAATCCAAAGGGGAACTTTTAATCTATAAATTGCAATCCCAAAAAATACTGCAAGCACCATAAACAATATTGATGAAGTGCCTGCACTAGGAATGTGTGTGAATGTATCAGCAACAATTATTGTGAAGACAGCAATAACAAGAATTAAAGTTGCCCAGGCAAATATCAAAAATAATTTTTTTCCACTTATTCCTATATATGATTGAATTATGAAACCGATTGATTTGCTTTGATGGCGAACTGATGCAACAATACTTGCATAATCGTGTACGCCGCCGATAAATATCGAACCAAAAACTATCCAGAGATAAACGGGCATCCAACCAAAACCTGCTGCTATAACAGGACCAACGATTGGACCCGCTCCCGCAATAGATGCAAAATGATGACCGAGCAGTACAGGCGCTTTTGCAGGACAGTAATCAACGCCATCCGACATTGTGTGTGCCGGAGTTTCTTTGTCGTTGTTTACATCAAGTCGTTTGGTTAAGAACCCACCGTACAGCTTGTATGCTGCAACAAACATTACTAATGCGATTAATACAAGTTCTATTCCGTTCATTTCTTAATTGTCAAAAGTCAAACGTCAAATGTGAAAAGTAATTATTTAGCATTTTCAATAAACTTAGAAAGTTTTGCAAATAGTTCATTTAAATCCGGATCAATCTCTGAAAAGTCAGAATCACTAATAAAATCTAATTCATTTGCTATTATTAAATGATTATCAACTTCAACTAGAGATGATCTTGCAATTTCATAAAATCGTTTTCTTTCGATTACACTTTTTCTTGCAGATCCTTCAGCTATATTTGCTGATATTGATACAGAAGCTCTTCGTGTCTGGTTAACTAATCCAAATAATTCTTCTTTAGGATAGTTTGATGTTATTTTATAAATCTTACGAACAAGCTTGATTGCTAATTTCCATACATCAAGATTTTTATGATTTAACTTTAACATATTCCTAAAAAATGCTCAAATTTCTTAAGTGTTGATTCGTTCTCCGATTGACGTTTGACCTTTCACATTTTACAACTTAGAGATTATTTCATCGGTCATCTGCTGAGTTGTGCATGCTCCTTTACTAAATACATCTGGACCACCACGTAATTTCATCATATCGTATGTTTTTACTTTGCCTTCTTCGATAACTTTTGCGATTGCGGTTCTAATCTTATCAGCTTTTGCTTTTTCATCAATGTGATCAAGCATCATGCAAGCGCTTAACATCATTGCAATTGGGTTTACGATTGATGGATTTAATTCCTGATACTTTGGAGCGCTGCCGTGTGTTGGTTCAAACACAGCAACTTCTTCACCGATATTTGCACTGCACGCAAATCCTAATCCGCCAACTAATCCAGCAAAACCATCTGAGATAATATCGCCAAACATATTCTCAGCAACGATAACTCCGTAAGTTTCTGGATTTTTTGTCAACCACATCATTTGTGCATCTATGTTTGTATCCCATAAATCAATGCCCGGATAATCTTTCGCAATTATCTTTGCCTCTTTAAACATCATACCAGAAGTTTCGCGAAGTACGTTTGGTTTTTCGCAAAGTGTAAGATTTGTGTAACCGAATTTCTTAGCATACTCAAAAGCAGCACGAATAATTCTGCGAGTAGCATTCCTTGTAACTATTCTTGTTGAGATTGCCATATCTTCACTTGGTACATCTTTAAAAAATTTCATTTTTGGATGTGTCTCAAGTGCATCACGGACTTGCTTTGGAGGATTTGTCCATTCAACTCCGCCATAAAGTCCTTCAGTATTTTGTCTGAAGATTACTGCATTTACAAACGGCTCATCAAATCCACCTTTTGCATTTCTAATTATAAAATTTAGGGGGTTTCCTTTGAATGATTGGCAGGGTCTTATGCAAACATCAAGATTAAACTTTTGTCTTAATCCAACAATGGGAGAAAAGTAAACTAAGCCTTTATCTTTTAAAGAAAAATCAAGTTCTTTATCTGCTGCATCTTTTGGTTTAGAAGTGATTGCGCCAAATAACCCAATTTTATATTTATCAAGCAGATCAAGTGTGCGCTGTGGAAGCGCATTGCCTTCGCTGCACCAATAATCCCAGCCAATATCGCCGTGAACGTAATCGGCATCAAAATCGGCTGCTTTTAAAACTCTTATTGCTTCGGGAAGTACTGTTTTACCAATGCCATCACCGGGCATTGCAACTATTGTTCGTTTCATTAAAATATTCCTGTAAAATTAGAAAATATTGACAGTGGAAACTTAATTATTTGGTGGTGAGTAAAGCAAGGAAAATCAAGTTGAAAAAGCTAAATTTAAGCTGAAATTTAATTTTCATCATCAAAAACATTAAATTGATTCTCGAAAAGAATTTAATCTAAATAAGCAATTGACAACAACAAATAATTCTGATCAAAATCCAACAGTCCAGCAGCTTGAATCATTACTTGCTTCATCTTTGGATGTTATTTTTAGGATCTCACCTACCGGTAAAATAAATTTTATCAGTCAATCATCATTTCATTTGCTTGGATATGAACCAGAAGAAATGATAGATAGATCTATATCAGATTTTATTCCCGAAGAAAAAATAAAAAGATATTTTGAAGAGATGACACAACTTTTTAGAGAAAGTCATGTCATTACCTTTTCTGCCGATATGATCCATAAAAATGGAAATAGAATTCCTGTAGAGAT